>CAZWDG010000029.1:0-11261 GCA_964633075.1 uncultured Candidatus Brevefilum sp. | reverse complement strand
GTTACGGTCAGGTCTGCACTGGCAAATTCCTACAACATTCCAGCAGTTAAAGCGCTTGAATATGTGGGGATTTATGACGACCCGAATACCCCTGTTGAAGAGGGCTTGATCGCTTTTGCTCGCCGCCTGGACATCACAAGCCTGACACGCAATGATTATGGTCTTTCCCTCACCCTGGGCGGCGGAGAGATCAGTTTAATGGAGTTGGCAGCAGCTTATCAAACTTTTGCAAATGAAGGGCGCAAACTACCCACAGTGGCGATTAGCAAGATTGTCGATCGGACGGGCAATGTTGTTTATGAATATGAGCCCCCCAACGGGGAGCAAGTGGTCCGAGTTGAGCATGCCTACTTAATCACATCCATCCTTTCGGATACCAATGCTCGTATTCCCATGTTTGGGACGAACCCTGTAATCAACCTGTCATTTCCGGTTGCAGTCAAGACCGGGACAACGAACGATTTTCGAGATAACTGGACAATTGGCTATACCCCAGATCTGGTTGTTGGCGTTTGGGTTGGAAACACGGATTATTCCCCGATGAGCAACACGACTGGTTTATCAGGGGCGGGACCCATTTGGGCAGAATTTATGACTTATGGCATCAATGCGCTGCAAGGCAGCAGCCCTTCCCCTTATACGCGCCCTGCTGGGGTCATTGATCGGGTGATTTGTGCCGTTTCCGGTACGGAGCCCTCAGAGTGGTGCCCGCAACAGCGTAGCGAGATCTTTGCCTCTGACCAGCCGCCTGCTCCCCGAACTGAAGACCTTTGGAAAAAAGTAGCGGTGGATACCTGGACAGGTTTGGGAGTATCCGACGCCTGTGAGGATTTTACCGACGAGAAATTTGCGATCAATGTCAAGGATCCATGGGCAAAACGATGGTTAAAGGAAGATGCAGGTCAGGCCTGGGCTAAGGACATGGGTTTTTCATTCCCCTTATTTTTTGTACCTGAGCGGGTCTGTCGTTTAGATGACCCCCGACCCATCATCACATTAACAGGAATTGAGGATGGACAGACGGTCAACACGAAACCCTTAAAAATTCAGGGGATGATCACAGCCACAGAAAATTTTGATTATTACCGAATTGAGTGGGGAAGAGGGGCAGACCCCCTGACCTGGAAGGTGCTCGTTGATGATGTTAGTACACCACAAGAGACGCCAGGGCTATTGTATGAATGGGACCTTGAAGATGTAGACTCAGGCATCATCACACTGAAATTCACTATCCACAGCACGCAGGATACCTATGCTGAAAGATTGATCTCGCTCAACATTCAATTGCCAACGGCAACCCCTACAAATACCGTCACACCCACGGCGACAGCGACCCGAACACCGGTACCAACGGAGACGAGTACACCGACCTTGGAACCAACGCCAACGCAGACAGAAACCCCAACTGTAACGTCCACCAGCGCTCCAACATCCACCGATACCCCGACGGTCACCAGTACACCGACATTAACCAGCACATCAACGGAGACGCCGCCATAATCACTCTCAGAAGAGTGCCAGTTGGGATGATTGGTACTCGGGCGGGTCTACGTGGATCAGTTCCTCAAATAATTTGCGGGAGAGAAGAGGATTGACTTCCAGGTCCCGGACCAAACGGAATTTGACAATCAGGTAGTCCTTTTCCAGAGCTTGTTTTAATAATGGATCGCGTTGTTCTTTGAACGCGAGTAGATTTGCTCGACTACCGGGAAGAACCAGGATTTTTGTTTGCGCAACTGAAGCAGGGCTGTGGATATATTGGGAGACCATTGCTGAAGAAAGAATTCGAAAGCTAAAGCGAGGTCTTGTTTCATTTCTATCCAACCAAAGGATTGGGTCATCACCTCTCACCTGGAATTCTAGGCGTTGAGCAATATGCGCAAGTGATTGCTTTATCGCTTGCACATCTGCCAACCTGGCGGAGGCTGTTTCTGAGCCGCGCAACTGCCAAAGATGATTTTGTGGGTCAACCAGATCGGCATAGGATTCAAGACAGGTGATTAAAACCGCATCGCGTGGTGTGTAAATACCTGGGAAAGTTTGATAGATGGCTTCTTTGATCGCTTCGGCTGTCCCGGACTGATTTTCAGTTAGATACCGAACAATCTCTGCTTCAACGCGATCGATGAGTGGGAGCGCCACTTCTGAAGGGTTTGCCAACCACCATTCGCCTGTATCAAGTGCTGCTACTCCCCCGGATAACCGGGTTAACAGGTCTCCTTCTTCGAAGAGCGTTTCGATCCATCTTTGTGTTTCAGAGGTTGCCTGGTGACGGTTCTGGAGAAAGATATCCATTGCTAAGGCATTCTCATGAGCCAGACCAGTGACCGCAGCGGTATGTACTTGTTGGTAACCGGCAGGTTCCCCCTTTTGTTGAAGATAATTCCTCACTTTTTTCTCAGCAATTTTGATGGCTTCCTCAGGGTTGATCACCTCTGGGGGAGTTCTTTTAGGTTCCCAAAGACACTGTGCCAGTTGATCATTGTGTGAACGGGCAAAGGCTTTTAGCTGGTAGCCTGTGATGTTGTTTGCTAAGAGGGCTGACAGTAATAAATGAGGCTCATTTTCAGCGATTACCCCCCAAATTTTTGGGATGCTGGGTCGAAGGGTCTTAATGACTTCGAAAACAGCATGGAGGGCGTTCGTGTGCCAGTTCCAATCATAACGCTGGCGGGAGAGAACCTGTCGGATGGGTGCAACAGCCTCCTTACCCCAGATCCATCCCGTCCACAAAGCACTCAAGGTCCAAAATGCCTGGTTAGGACGGGGGAGAGCAGTGACGACACATGCAAAAGTCGGCGAGTCGCTTGACAGGTCCAATTCTTTAATTCGCCCTGTATACCTGTAGATACCTTGGGGTTCTGGGGGTATGCCCGTCCACTCAGTGACAGGGATGGGCGAGTCCAGAATTTGCCAGGTTTGAATGGCGTCTTCCAATACTTTCCAGAGGTTTCGCTCACGATAAATGGAAGGAACCACAATCTGGCGGGGACGGTCACGGGGTGAGGGATAAGCCCACAGAGTGTTCCCACGATCTGCTGCGGAGAGGATCAGAGCAATCAATAAATCACGCCGCCTGGGCGTTTGTTCCAGGTTTTCGAATTTGTTGATAATGGTCTGTAAAACGACGATCGGTCGTTCTGGATAGGCGTTGAGTGCGATTTCCACCTGGGCTCGCAATGGATCATTATGATCAACAATGCGATTCAGCGCACGAGCTTGGTGGAGTTGGACAGGAGGTAACGGGGTCAGACTTTCAAGGGATTCCGCGTTCAAAGGTTGTTCACCCCGTGTACCGCAAAAAGGGCAGTCCACCTGGGCAGCATAGGGAAAGCTCGAACCTTTTTTCCACAAGAAAGCATCCGCCTCTATCCTGTGTCGACAGACCAGGCAGTTGACATAATACAGGCTCCGGATGTAGGTTTCCATGCGCTCATCGCCTTTTGGCGTGATTGCAAGATCCTGCAAGGCAGCAATTAATTCATCCCTTCCTGGAGCGCTTGCCAGTATTTTGAGGATAAAGGCGTGAATGGGATTGTTGACCGTGACCAGCACAGGATGACCGGCCAGGGCGATTTCTATGGGAACAAGAGGGCTGAAGCCAAAGGGTTCCAGAACCCAATCCCCGGGCTTTAGGTTGTCCAAACACCACTTTTCGACCATTCCCTTGGGAATAGGCGGCAAAAACCGACCGAGAGGCAATTCGGGTGGCGGACTGGTACCTGGAATATAGGGTTGATTCATCGAACCCTTTCTTTGTTTGTGAGCGTTCGATGAGAGGTTGGTGTTTCACTCACGAAGAATGAACCAACGAACCGGGATGCGTTGTTCAGCTCATCCCATCGTTTTATAAAGAGACACCTGGTAAGGTGAAAGTGTTAGGGTTCCCTCAGCATGGGTTTCATCAATCAGAGAAACCCACTTCCCTTCGGGTAAATCAAAGAGGAGTTTTCGGCTGCTGAAATTCAAAATGATGATCACGCGTTCATCGTGATATTGTCGTTGATAAGCCAGAATAAAACGTGGGTCTTCAACGAGCGGTAGAAAATCCCCTCGCTGGAGTGCAGGCGTCGCTTTACGAATAGCGATCAGTTTCTTCATGAAATTCAATAGGGAGTCGGGATCGGACATCTGCTTAGCCACATTTCGCGTGAGGTAATTGACATGAACCGGCAACCAGGGGTCTGTCTGCGAAAAGCCGGCGTTGATTTCACCGCTCCATTGCATGGGGGCACGGCAGCCATCGCGACCTTTGTGGAGAGGCCAGAATCGTATTCCGATCGGATCTTTGACATCCTCTTTCTTAAGGATGGGAATATCTCGTAAACCGATTTCCTCGCCATAATAGATAAAGGGTGTCCCTTTGAGAGTGAGCAGCATAGCCCCTGCGACTTTCGCCCTACGATCGTCTTCACCCAAACAATAGCGGGTGGCAGTGCGTTTCATATCATGGTTGCTGAGGAAATTGTTCGGCCAGGCATCGTCTGAGAGCGCCTCGTACCATTTGACCGCTGAGGTCAAAAAACGTTTGGGATGCCAGCGGTTTCGAGCAAATTCGAAATTAAAAGCCGCATGAAGTTTATCGTCGCCACAATAGGTGGCTGTTTGTTCTGTATTCGCCAGGAAGGTTTCACCAACCACATACCCTTCTTTGTGCTTATCTAGGATCTCCCTGATCTCTTTGATTAAGGGATACATCTCGGGCTGTGAGACATCATAGATATGCTCCTGACGGTCAAAAGGGATATAGCCAGGCTTGGGAGGATTATCCTTGAAATCTGGGTCTTTGAAATAGGCGTTAAAAACGTCCAGGCGGAAACCATCCACGCCTTTTTTGAGCCAAAAGCGGAATACATCGAGCATGGCGGCGCGGACAGCAGGATTGCGCCAATTGACGTCGGGTTGTTCTTTATAGAACATATGATAGTAATATTGCCCCAAATCCGGGTCATATTCCCATCCAGAACCCCCAAAAATTGCTTGCCAGTTGTTGGGAGGATCGCCATTGGGCTTGGGATCGCGCCAAAGGTACCAATCGTGGTACGGATTATCGATTGATTTCTTTGATTCAAGGAACCAGGCATGTTGATCGGAAGTGTGGTTGAGCACGAGGTCCAAGATGATATGAATCTGGCGCTTTTTCGCCTCTTTGACCAGTTCTTCGAAGTCCTTCATCGTCCCAAATTTCGGGTCGATGGCGGTGTAATCAGCGACATCGTAGCCAAAGTCCACATCCGGTGAGGGATAGATGGGAGAAAGCCAAATGGCATCGATACCAAGCGCCTGAAGATAATCCAATTTGCTGATAATGCCCTGTAAATCGCCGATTCCGTCGTTGTTTGAATCAGCAAAAGAGCGGGGATAAATTTGATAGATGATGCCATCACGCCACCACAGATATTCTTTTTTCATGTCACCTTCCTAAGATAATTTGTTTGATAATAACGTTACTTCTCTGAATGAAAGAATACCATATTTTTTATTTTTATCATATTTTTATGGCGAAGAAATATTATCAAAGAAGAAATTATTTCCAAATCTCATATTAAATCTCTTGCACCTGCTTTGGATATGTGCTAGAATTATTTCTGAGTTGATAAGCTTTGGCTTATTTTTCATACCCTTGACGTCGAAAAGTGGGTGCCCCCCACTTTTCTGTGTATCATGTAAGAAAAAATGGAGTAAGGTAAACCATGAAAAGTGAATTTACGCTGGCATTCAATGAAGTTGTGGAAGATCGGCAGCTATCCAAGGATGTGATCCTTGAAGCGCTCGAGTCTGCCATGGTGTCTGCCTATCGGCGCGCCGTTAATGCCTCGAATGCTCAGCTGATTGAAGCAAAAATAGACATGGACACCGGCGAGGTGTTGATTTTTGCGGAAAAAGAAGTTGTTGAAGATGTTCAGAATAAGGATACCGAAGTCTTGCTCAGTGAAGCTCGTAAAGTGAATCCTGAAGCCGAATTAGGTGATATGGTTGTTGTCGATACGACGCCAGAAGATTTTGGACGCGTGGCTGCACAAACGGCACGCCAGGTCATTCAACAACGCATCCGAGAAGCTGAACGCGAGATTCAATTTGACTACTTTGAAAAACAAGTTGGCGAGATCGTCAGTGGGGTCGTTCAAGCCATCAGCGCACGAGGCGCCACAATTGGGTTGGATAAAAAAGCAGAAGGCGTGATGCTGCGCAAGGATATGATTCCCCGAGAGCGCCTGCGCGTGCATGATCGCATTCGATGTTTGATTTACGATATCAAGGATTCCGGGCGCGGCCCACAAATTTATCTTTCCAGGGCGCATCGGAAATTCCTGCGCCGTTTACTGGAAAACGAAGTACCAGAAATTTATCATGGCGTGGTTGAAATACGTTCCATCGCACGCGAACCAGGTCAGAGAGCTAAGGTGGCTGTCTCAGCCACTCAGCAGGGCATTGATCCTGTTGGGGCTTGTGTTGGGGTGCGTGGTGTGCGCATCCAGGCGATCGTGCGTGAGCTCAGCGATGAGAAAATTGATGTGATTGAGTGGAGCAATGATTCAGCGGCGTTCATTGCGAAAGCGATCAGCCCAGCAAGGGTGGTTGGCGTATACCTTGCGGAAACCGAAGAAGAAGGCAAGACGGCTACGGTTGTCGTCCCTGAGGATCAACTTTCACTCGCTATCGGTCGCGATGGCCAAAACGCTCGACTGGCAGCCAAGTTAACCGGTTGGCGGATTGACATCAAAAGCCAGGTTGAAGCTGCTGAAGAAGCATTATCTAAGCTTAGAGAAGATCCTGCTTATGCTGAAATGGCAGAACGAGAAGCTGAAGCCATCGACAAAGTTGCGATCATGCTTGAAAAGAAAGCTGAAGGGCGACCTTTGCCGCCTGAGGATTATGATTTCATGGCGAAATTTATCGATCGTGTCGAACGCCGACTTGAAAAACAGCGGCGTGAGGAAGATCTTGAGATGAAGCAGCGTTATGCAGAAGCCCTGGCAACTGTTCCTGAATTAGCCTTTGATATCAACATCCTTGATGTGGATTTGCCGGAGCATATCCTATTTATTTTACAGGAAGGTGGAATGGACACCTTGGGTAGCCTGGTGCTTCAAATGCGCCTGGACTCAGACAAAATCCTGGCATTAAATGGGATTGGTCCTAAATCCTTTGAACAAATAAAAGAGCTCACAGACGAGCTGTGGGTTACACCAGAGGAAGCAGCAGTCGTTGAAGAACCGCTTTTAGAGGACGTTGAAACAACCATAACCCAGTTAGAGGGTGCTGTTGAAACCGATGCCGGTGAGGGCTTCGAAGAGCTGCCTGAGGAAGAAACCGTGATCCTATCCGAATTTGAGGAAGTGACACCGGTTGCTGAAGAAAAAGATGTCCAAGAAGTGGAAATTTCTGCTGAGCCTGAAGAGGAGAAAACGGTTGAAGAGGACGAATTCGATAAGCTCTTCTCCTATGACGCCAGTAAGTATGGATATTATGAGCCTGAGAAATTCCACACCGATGTTGAAGAGGATGATACTCAAAAATCGGCAAAGAAAAAGAAACGGAAGAAGCGTCGCCCAACCTCAGAGGAACCTGAGGGTTGGGAGGATTGGTAGTATAAAAATGAGGTGCGATTAGATGGTCAAGAGATCTAAACGTCGCGCTAAACATATACCCAGGCGAACCTGTGTAGGTTGTGGAGAGGTTTTATCCAAACGCTCCCTGATCAGGATCGTCAAAGGCCCTGACGGGGTGACCGTTGATCACACCGGTAAGGCTCACGGTAGGGGCGCATATTTGCATGATCAGCGCTCATGTTGGCTGCGAGGGATAAATGGTGGACTTGACCATGCCTTAAAAACCAAACTGACAGATCAGGAAAAGCAAGACCTGTTGATGTATATGGAAAGCCATATTCCTGATGAAGATTCAGCCCAAAGGGGGGCAGAGGGATCGTCAGGATGAACTGAGATCATCTGATCGCTCCTCAGCAGGATAATATTGGATAATGAGTCTTTGCGCTTTCTGCAAGCGCTAAAGATAGGGGAATGACAACGGAGGTGTTGTGTGAGCGATAATAACAGTAAAATAATCATCTTACCTTATAGTATCAGTGTACGAAATTTGGCTGAAAAAATGGATGCCAGCCCAATTGAAGTCATCAAAGTATTGATGGCGAATGGAGTCATGGCCAGCATTAACCAAAATGTAGACTTTGACACAGCAGCCGTGGTGGCAAGCGAATTGGGATTTGAACCAGAGCTTGAAACAATTCAAGAAGAAATCCCTGAGGAAAAGGGTGAAGTGCCCTTATGGCGTCGCGTGATTGCGGATGAAGATGAAAAAGATCTTAAACCGAGACCCCCAGTAGTGACTATGTTGGGACATGTTGATCATGGGAAGACCTCTTTGCTAGACGCCATTCGAAATGCGAATGTCGCTGCAGGGGAGGAGGGGGGGATCACGCAGGGGATTGGAGCCTATCAAGTCGAACATAAAGGTCGTAAGATCACTTTTTTGGATACACCCGGCCACGCTGCCTTCACATCCATGCGCGCTCGAGGTGCTCAAGGTGCAGATATTGTTGTTCTGGTCGTTGCAGCAGATGACGGTGTGATGCCTCAGACACGCGAGGCAGCAAACCACGCTAAAGCTGCCCGTGTGCCGATTGTGGTGGCGTTGAATAAGATGGATTTGCCCTCTGCAAATCCAGAACTGGCTAAGCGTCAGCTTGCAGAAATTGATCTGGTACCGGATGATTGGGACGGAGATACGATGGTGGTTCCGGTCTCAGCAACGAAGATGCAAGGATTGGACGATCTTATTGAAGCAATCCTGCTGGTAGCGGATAATAAGGACATCAAGGCAAATCCTGATGGTGAAGTCTTGGGAACAGTCGTCGAGGCGGAATTGGATCGGTTCCGAGGTGTAATGGCAACCCTCCTTCTGCAGAACGGTACCATCGAAGTGGGCGATACGATCCTGGCTGGCAAAGCACACGGACGGATCAAAGCAATGTTTGACTATCTCGGTAACCGAATCGAGAAAGCTGGGCCTTCAACGCCTGTCGTGGTGATGGGATTAAATGATGTTCCCCGTGCAGGGGATCTTTTCAGGGTGGTGGAATCAGAAAAAGAGGCCAGAGTGATCGTCTCTGAAATGGAAGCGGAGGAGGACACGAGAATTGTGACTCAGAGGGTTACGCTTGAGGATCTCTTTGATCGTTTACAGGCCGGGGAAGAACAAGAACTGCGGCTGATCGTTAAGGCAGATGTCCAGGGTTCACTGGAACCAATTGTCAATTCCATCAAAGAGATCGCAGAAAAGCAACCTGACATCTCTATTTCCATTCTGCATCAAGAAACTGGGGATATCACCGAGAGTGATGTGATGTTAGCCACTGCCTCGGATGCGATCGTGATCGGTTTTGCGGTTGATGCAGATAATGCAGCCAGACGTCTGGCGGAAACTGAAGGTGTTTCAATTCGCTTATATACCATCATTTACCGCCTGATCGAAGATATCGAAAAAGCCTTAAAAGGTATGCTTGAACCGGAAATGGTTGAAAGGGTTATTGGAACCGCAAAAGTCCTGGCAACGTTTACTGTTTCCCGGTATAAGGTCGCTGCTGGTTGTCGTGTTATTGAAGGGGAGATCCGCAGGAATGGAAAAATCCGTGTGATCCGAAACGACGTCTCTATTTTTGAAGGTGATATTGGTTCTCTTAAACGTGAAAAAGATGATGTCAGGGAAGTGCGTGAAGGTTTTGAGTTTGGCATTGCCCTGAAGCAATTTCATGATTTTCAAGTAGGTGATTTACTTGAATGTTACCTCATAGAAGAGCAACCAATTTAGCAAAGGAATAGATAGAAAGCAGGTAGCATGCCCTCAGAAATCAGGATGAAAAGAATCCAGGATCAAATGCAACGTGTGTTGACTGAGATTCTTGAGACAAAAGTGAATGACCCCCGTGTTGATGGCGTCTACATCACGGATGTTAAGATAGATCGAGAACTCGATTATGCAAATATTTATGTTGCTTCGTTAGCTGGAGAAGGACAGGTTGAGGAAATATTAGATGGGCTGAAGAAAGCCAGTGGTTTTATCCGTTACACCCTCAGCCAGGAAATTGATTTGCGGGTTATGCCTAAATTGCGATTTTATTGGGATGAAACCCCGGAACGTGCCGATCGGATTGAATCGCTCTTAGCAGAAATCCGGAAAGAGCGCGAAGCGCGCCTCGATGTGCCCGATGTTGCATCGGGCGAGTTAGATGAGGATGTCGATGCGTAGCGAGGTTGATCAGAGGGTGGCGTCCCAAATCAGGGACAGCCAGCGTTTTTTGATCATCTCCCATGTTCGACCCGACGCGGATGCCGTCGGTTCACAATTGGGTCTGGGGTTAGCTTTGATCAAGGCAGGCAAGGACGTCCAGATGGTTTTAGAGGACGGTGCAAATGGCTTTAAGTACCTTCCCGGGCATGAACGGATCCAGCGAGCACCCTTTGGGGAAGTGGACATGATCATCGTTCTGGATTGTTCAGATCCAAGCCGGGTCGGTGATGTGCTTGTGGATTATGGGAAACCCGATTTGGTGGTTGATCATCACAAGACAAATCTCGAATTTGGCGTTGAAAACATTGTTGAATCCGACCAGGTGGCGACTGCTGCAATCTTATATGATCACATGTCCCACTGGGATTTAACTTTTAATCCACAGATTGCTACTTGCTTATTGTCTGGCATTGTTGGGGATACCATTGGCTTCAGAACGTCAAATGTCAATGCTGCGGTATTGCGTAAGGCCGCAGCTTTAATGGACTTGGGGGCGGATTTGGCGGAAATTTATCAAAAAGAATTGGTGATGAAATCCTTTGAGGCCATCCGCTACTGGGGGTCTGGACTGAATCGTGTGCAGTTTGAAGATGGACTTGTATGGACCAGTTTAACCCTTGCTGATCGGCAGAAAATAGGGTATGCTGGAAATGATGATGCTGACCTCGTTAATGTCTTATCATCTGTGAGAGATGCCGAGATCGCATTAATATTCGTTGAGCAATCAAAGAATGAAGTTAAAATCAGTTGGAGAGCAAGACCCGGGATAGATGTGTCAGGAATCGCCTATGAATTTGGCGGAGGGGGGCACGCAGCTGCTGCAGGTGCTGATGTAGAGGGATCGTTGGAAATGGTTCAACAACGGGTAATATCCAAAACATTAAATTTATTACAACACAGAAAGAAAGTTTAAACCAAATTTTATTTGCCTCTCAGGGAGCTTGAAAAAA
>CAZWDG010000028.1:9089-11513 GCA_964633075.1 uncultured Candidatus Brevefilum sp. | reverse complement strand
AAGTCGAAGATTGGATAACTTTAGATAGGTTAAAAGTTGAGCTTGATAAAGAGGGATCAAGGTTTCAACGGATTTGAGTTCAAGGATAACACTGTTTTCTACAAGAAGGTCAATGTATAGACTAGCATCAAGTTGATGGCCGTCATATATTATTGCCATCTTCACTTGAGTTTTTGTTGATATGTTGTTTTTGGTTAATTCATATCGTAAAGCTTTTTCGTAAACCGACTCGAGCAGACCAGGACCCAATGAAGAGTGCACTTTGAAAGCTGCATCTAAAATAGATTTTCCGATTTGTTCCACTTCATGTGGTAAAGGCGTATGGGATGTTGTTTTTGTTGCGCTCATTTTTAACATGAATTCGTTCAAATAGGGAAGGATTGAAAAAGGATGCGAAACTTATATGATAGGAAATAATTTGGAGTTAAGCGTTTTTGCTTCAATGCTAGTCTTTACCAACTTTCTGCCCTTTGTGCCATTCGTGGTTAATTAATAATATTTTTCATTAGCTAAACGCATCAAATATTCACCATAGCTGTTGCCATTGAATATTTGAGCTAAATCGGAGAGTTGTGCTTTAGTAATAAATCCCATGCGGAAGGCGATCTCTTCAGGGCATGAGATCATCATTCCTTGTCGATCTTCAAGAGCCTGAACAAAATTCGCAGCCTGTAATAAGGAATGGTGCATACCAGCATCCAGCCACGCCACACCTCGTCCGAGCACCTCCACCCGCAACTCGCCAAGATCAAGATAAACTTTGTTGAGATCCGTGATCTCGATCTCACCTCTTGCTGAGGGTTTTAGATTTTTCGCAAAATCGACCACACGGCTATCATAGAAGTAAATGCCTGGTACAGCAAAATGTGAACGTGGTTTGAGCGGTTTTTCCTCAAGGCTGAGGGCTTGACCGTTCTCATCAAATTCTACGACGCCATAGCGTTCTGGGTCGTGAACGGGGTAGGCAAAGATCACAGCCCCTTTCTGCAAATCTGCTGCATGGCGAAGCGTCGCCGGCATACCTTGTCCGTAGAAAATATTATCCCCAAGGATAAGTGCTGCTGGCTGATCCTGAACAAATTCCTCGCCGACAATAAAAGCATCTGCCAGACCGCGTGGTTTCTCCTGAATGGCATAAGAAAAATGAATTCCCCATTGTGATCCGTCCCTTAGAAGTCGTTCATACTGGACTGCATCCTCTGGGGTGGTGATGACCAAAATATCACGGATACCTGCCAGCATAAGCATGGATAAAGGATAATAGATCATCGGTTTATCATACACAGGCAGGAGTTGTTTGCTGATGCTAAGGGTCAGTGGGTAAAGTCGTGTGCCTTTGCCACCTGCGAGAATTATGCCTTTCATGCGTCTCCTCTCTTCTCATAGTTGATGTCCACCCATTGCTGGTAATCTTTTTCTTGAATGATTGCATTCAGCCAATTTATGTTGTTAAGATACCATTCCACTGTATCCCGCAAACCTGACTGCAGATCATGTTTTGGTTGCCAGCCCAACTCCCGGTGGATTTTATCAATATTCATGGCATAACGTCGATCATGGCCAGGACGATCCTTGACATAGGTGATCAATTGTTCGTGGGGTGTGTAAGGTTGATCCCTTTCATCCATTATCGAACAGATTGTTTTGACAATTTCAATGTTGGGAGGTTGATTGCCGCCGCCGATATTGTAACTTTCACCAGGGCTGCCATCTTTAATGATGGCCCAGATGGCTTCACAGTGATCTTCAACATAAAGCCAATCGCGAATTTGCATGCCATCGCCATAAACCGGAAGGGGTTTACCGGTTAATGCGTTGAGGATCATCAAGGGAATTAGTTTTTCAGGGAATTGAAAGGGACCGTAATTGTTAGAGCAATTTGAAATCGTTATAGGCAACCCAAAGGAATGCGCATAGGAACGCACCAGATGGTCGCTGCTGGCTTTTGAAGCCGCATAGGGGGAATTGGGTGCGTAAGGTGTGATTTCTTCAAATGGCGGATCCTCTGGCTCCAGGGATCCATAGACCTCATCCGTTGAGATGTGGTGGAACCGGATCTTTTCGGGGTTAAGATTCTTTTCTTTCAACCATACAATTCTGGCTGCTTCCAGGAGGGAAAATGTACCCACAATGTTGGTTTGCACGAAGGCAGATGGACCCTGAAGGGATCGATCCACGTGGGATTCGGCAGCAAAATGGACAATGGTGTCGATTTCGTGTTTTCGCAAGAGCGTTTCGATGAGAGATTGATTACAAATGTCTCCCTCAACGAAAAGATAATTACTAGGTACGGGTAGCTGTCTTAAGTTTTCGAGGCTGCCAGCATAAGTCAGTAAATCCAGGTTTACAATCTTTGTTTGAGGTTCAGATTCCTGAAGAACTCGGATGAAATTTGAACCAATGAACCCGGCGCCACCTGTGATT
>CAZWDG010000028.1:4502-9079 GCA_964633075.1 uncultured Candidatus Brevefilum sp. | reverse complement strand
TGTGATTAAGAGCCTTTGTCTCATGGAAATCCGTCCGCGTCTTTAAAGAGGGGAGCGGATGA
Source organism: uncultured Candidatus Brevefilum sp. (assembly GCA_964633075.1). GTDB lineage: Bacteria > Chloroflexota > Anaerolineae > Anaerolineales > Anaerolineaceae > Brevifilum. The sequence continues at coordinate 9,017 of CAZWDG010000028.1, read as the reverse complement.
ATCCTTCATCGACACAAGTGGCGTGATTTCTTCGGGTATTTGCCAATCAATTGCAAGGTCTGGGTCATCCCAACGAATGCATCGTTCTCCCTGTAGATCAAAGAAATCCGTTGCTTTATAAATGACATCCGCCCGATCGGAAAGTGTAAAAAAGCCATGACCGAATCCAGGCGGGATCCATAATTGTTCCTTGTTTTCCTCAGAGAGGATTGCGCCGACCCATTTGCCAAAATGTGGAGAGCTTCGACGAAGATCCACCGCTACATCATAAATCGCCCCAACAACCACTCTGACGAGTTTACCCTGGGTGTGTTTGACCTGGTAATGAAGTCCACGAAGGGTGAATTGTTTGGACGATGAATGATTATCCTGTACAAATTCATAATCGATACCAGCGTCTTTGAACTCATACTTTTGATAAGACTCCATGAAAAAGCCGCGACCATCCCTGAAAAGCCGGGGTTGAATCCTCAAAATTTCTGGAATTTCTGTTTTAATAAAATTCATAATTTTTTCCAATAGTTCATGATGAAATATATTATAACAGACATAAAAACCAGATGAGAAATCCCCGTCAATTTACAATGTCTGAGATTTGAGTTAATGATCTCAAAGTTCGACTAACGCCTGAGTGCTTTTATGTAAATATCGCATACTTCATCAGCAGCACCAATCGTTTGTAGTTCACCAAGATCCAACCACATCGCCCTTTGACAGACGGACCGGATTTGTTCAACTGAGTGGGTTACCATCACAACTGTTGCACCACCATCTCGAAACCGGGTCATCCGTTGGATACATTTTTCTTGAAAGGAAATATCTCCAACCGATAGGACCTCATCTAGAAGGAGGATGTCGGGCTGCCAAGCTGTAGCGACTGCAAAACCGAGACGAGATTGCATCCCTGAGGAGTAAGTTCTTAGAGGTGCTTCAATAAAATGACCAATTTCTGAAAATTCGATGATTTCATCGACTTTTTTTGCAATGTCATCGTGCGAATGTCCCAGGAGGGTGGCATTTAGAAAGATATTCTCTCGACCGGTAAGCTCAGGATGAAATCCAGCTCCGAGTTGGAGTAAAGGACTTATCTGTCCTTTTATCCACACCTGACCTTCGCTGGGAATTAAGACACGCGAAATGACTTTTAATAGAGTTGATTTCCCTGCTCCATTTCTACCAAGTACACCAAAAATTTCTCCCCGTTTAATTTCGAGATCAACATGTTTCAGGGCAGAGAATGAAGCATGTTTAATTTGGCCTTTAACTAATTTGATCATGTATTCTTTAAAAGTTCCAATGGCTTCATTGGGCATGCGATAATGCACTGATATATTTTTCAGGAAGACAGAACTGTCGGTTTGAGGTTCGGTTGGGATTGAATTATACATGGTAAGCAAATTTATCAGCCTTAATACAGAAGAATATCCAACCGATGATCAAAATGCCAAAGCATGAGACAGCTGTTGCTACCCAGGTTTGTAGGTGTGGAACAAAGCCGTCCAACACTAAGATGCGAAAGAGATTGACGACATAGTAAAAAGGGTTGATGTATAAAAGGAGTCCATTTAAAATTTGGCGATAAAAATCCAAAGGCATTATGATGGGTGTTAAATACATCCAAGCGGTAAGAACGACAGGGAAAAGATCCACCACATCAGGGAAGAAAACAGCTAAAGTTGACAGAAGCAAAGCGACCCCCAAGCAAAAAGAAAATAAGAACAACATGGCAATAGGTAGAAGTAATACTGAGGGTTTCAATGACACACCGGTAATTGCAAAAACGATGAAGAGGGGCACAAGGGAAAATATGAAATTCACCATATTCGCAATAATGGTTGATACCACGAAAACTGTGCGCGGCACGTGTATTTGTTTGAAAAGTTGACTTCCCCATACCATGGAACTCATAGCCATAGTGGTGGATTGCGAAAACATCGTCCAACAGATCACACCAGATAAAACATAAGCAACGTAATTTTCGGCGGTTTTAAAGACATGCGAAAAGACGATAACCATGATCAACATCGTGCCCAATGGATTGAGCATTGTCCAAGCTACTCCCAAAATTGATCGTTTGTAGCGCGCCACGATATCCCTGCGCACTAATTGATAAATTAGGTCGCGATATTGGAATAACGCTAAAAGTTCTTCAATCGCCGGGTGTTTTCTTTTGGCGCTATCATAGATTGGTATTGAGGTCATTTTATGGGTTTTCTTTCTTAAATAAGACAGCAAAAGGTTACCTTAAAAGAGATATTGTGTCAATGTTCGAAATCAATATGGCCGTCACGATAACAATCATGATAAACAAAGTGAATTTTACTGGGTTTGTTGTTCCCATATAGAAGATTCAGTATATAATTTCTTTTGGAAACAATAACTGATTGGATCATTGCGTTCATTTATAGAATTGGAGAGATAAGATGGATTTTGAAGTAATTCATTCGCTTCTGGCAGGTGGTAATCAATCTAAAATCGTGTTACTGGTGATGGATGGTTTGGGCGGTTTGCCTATGAAAGAAGGGGGATTGACTGAATTGGAAGCAGCAAAAACACCCAATATGGATGCGCTAGCCAAGAAAAGTATCCTGGGCTTACACCAGGGCATTCGTACTGGCATAACACCCGGTAGCGGGCCAGCACATTTATCTTTGTTTGGCTATGATCCCCTGAAATACATTGTAGGGAGGGGTGTCCTCTCAGCCCTGGGAGTCGATTTTGATTTGAAAAAGCAGGATGTTGCAGCTCGTGGTAATTTCTGTACAGTGGATGAACAAGGTCGTGTGACAGATCGTCGGGCGGGACGAATCCCTACTGAGATCTCGGAACGATTGTGCACTATATTAAATGAGAAAGTTCAAATTCCTGGAGTGGAAATATTCCTTGAACCGGAAAAAGAATACCGTTTTCTTTTGGTTATCAGAGGCGAGGGATTAAGGGGAAATATTACAGAAACCGATCCTCAGGTAGTCGGTGTGACACCGGTTTTGGCAGAAGCTCTAGACGAATCTTCCGAAAAAGCAGCTAGTATCGTTCAGGAATTTGTCAGGCAAGCTCAGGAAGTCCTAAAGAATGAAAGCCCCGCAAATATGCTCTTATTGCGTGGATTTGCACAACTTCCCGATTGGCCTATGTTTCCTGAGGTTTTTGGATTGAGGTCACTGGCTATCGCGATGTATCCGATGTATCGTGGTGTTGCTAAACTTGTCGGTATGGACTGCCCACCCGCGTCGATGTCTTATGAGGAAGAAATAGATCTTTTAGAAGAAAAATGGGGAGGGTATGATTTCTTCTTTGTGCATATTAAAAAGACGGACAGCTATGGGGAGGATGGGAATTTTGAAAACAAGGTGCATGAAATTGAAAAAGTGGACGTCTTATTACCAAGAATTTTGGCACTCGACCCAACGGTCTTGATTATCACCGGCGATCACAGCACACCTTGCGCGATGAAAACCCACAGCTGGCATCCTGTACCAGTATTGCTCAATGCAAAGATGTGCCGACCTGATGGGATTGACAAATTTGGCGAACGTGCCTGCTTGCATGGTGGATTGGGTGTGCGATTTCCAGCCTATGACCTGATGCCGCTCGCATTGGCACATGCCGGTCGATTGGAAAAATTTGGTGCGTAATTCGCAATCGATCCTTCTTATTCAATCAATGAACCAGCATCTTCCTTGTTGGTTCATTTGATTTTAACATAATACGTTACTACTCAGGAAATCCTGCTGTTCGAGTGTCCCATACAGGCTGAGTGGTTACCATTAAATGAACGGTTTCGCGTAGCATTATATAATTTAGATTTTAAATTTTATAAAAGTCTGGTCGACGATCCTTAAATAAATCGTTTTTGGATGATAACGCTTTATTTAAAGCCTCCTCGGGATGGATCTCCATGACATAAACTACTGCTTTAGACTTAGGACCACGATAAAGGATTTCCCCCTTGGGATCGGTGATTTGCGACTGACCTGTAAACACGAGTTTGGATTTTCTGAGTTGTTCTTGCCCGATCCGATTTGCCGTGATGGTGAAGATCCTGTTTTCAATGCTGCGAGTGGTCATGGCATCCTGGCAGTAGGGCAAAACCAGGTTGGCAGGGTGGGCTAGGATCTGGGCACCATCCAGCGCTAATGTGCGTGCGACTTCTGGGAAGATCCAATCAAAACAGATCATCATCCCTATCCTGATCCCTTGCCAAGTAAAAACCTTGAAACCACTATCTCCTGGCTGGAATAACAATTTTTCATCCAAGTAAAGATGGGTCTTACGATAGTTCGCGACCACACCATCAGGAGATACTGCCGCTGCGGAATTAAAGATTTGGTCTTGATCAAGCTCCGAGTAGCCGGCAACAATTACCCCTCCAGCAAATTTTGCGAGGTTTTGCAAGGCAGAAAGAAAAATGCCACTGCCGTCACTTGGCTCGGAATAAGGTTTTAATTTAGCGGGGGATTCGTATAGATAGCCGCAATTGGAGAGTTCTGGGAGCGCGATCAAATCAGCCTGTAC
>CAZWDG010000028.1:0-4492 GCA_964633075.1 uncultured Candidatus Brevefilum sp. | reverse complement strand
ATTCTGGATATTTCGGATGTTTCCAGAAACATTTTTGCGCAGGGGTTTGAATTGGACGATAGCGATTTGAAATGACATCCTAAACCTCACTTGATAAAAGTTGAATTGGGGCGGTCAATCGATTATGATTAGAGTGTGATAAGTTGAATGGTATGGAGAAATCTGATGCTGCATGATGCTTTATTATATGATGAACTCGAAAACAAAGTCGTGCAATGTAATCTGTGTTCCCATCGATGTCGGATCAAAGATGGTGCCCGCGGAATTTGCCGAGTAAGGGAAAATCGGAATGGCAAATTGTTTACGCTTGTATATGGTAATTTAATCGCTGAGCATGTTGATCCAATTGAAAAGAAACCGCTCTATCATTTTCTTCCGGGTACAAAATCCTATTCAATTGCTACCCCAGGATGTAATTTTCGTTGCGAATGGTGTCAGAACTGGCAGATTTCACAAATGCCTAGGATCATGGAGATGCCTCAATCAAAACGAATTAAGCCTGAAGATATTGTGAAAGCCGCCCAGATGTCAAGTTGCGAGTCAATTGCTTATACCTACACTGAGCCAACCATTTTCTTTGAATACAGCCTGGATACGGCAAAATTAGCAAAAGAAACAGGATTGAAAAACGTATATGTTACCAACGGTTTTATGACCACAGAGATGTTGGAGATGATTGAGCCTTATCTAGATGGCGCTAATGTTGATATCAAAGCTTTTCGGGATGAAACTTATCATCGTTTGATGGGTGGGCGACTTGAACCAGTGCTTGAGAGCTGTCGAAAGATCAAATCCTTGGGCATTTGGTTGGAGATCACTACTTTGATTGTACCAGGGGTAAATGATGATCCTGAAGAATTAAAAGCCCTCGCACAATTCATCCATGATGATTTGGGACCTGAAACGCCATGGCATCTTAGTCGTTTTTATCCACAATATAAGATGATGGATCGAGGACCAACTGAAGAATCTATACTAAAAGAGACAAAAGCCATGGGTGAAATGTTGGGATTGCATTACATTTACCTTGGAAATGTTTTGGCAGGAAATACAACCATATGTAAGGAATGTGGACAGATTTTGATCCGTCGTGATGGTTATGCAACGCGCCTATCAGGATTGGACGGTGAGGGGCGTTGTCTCAATTGTGGCACTGCTCTTGATGGGATTTTCTGATATTGAAGGCTGATAGATTTATCCCGTACAAATTATTATTTGGGTTGTGAGGATTTCCTCAAGTTCCCGGAAGATTACTTCTTATACACTTTTTTCCCAAGACTCCGGCAATGGTTTGCCTTGGAAGGCGCTATTGTTATTTTCAACGGATATTTTTAATTTGTTTATCAAATATTAACAATTAAATGCTATATTATTGGTGAAAATACGCTATAATAGAGATGCGTAAATTGATGATATCTCTCCTTTTGGAGGCTAATGCTTGGTCAAAGTCCATTGACGCAGAAGATATCCTGTCAGTGGATTTTTTATCGCAATGAAACAAAGAATAAAAAAGTTGGAAAAAAGGAAAGAAATTAGTAGGAGTAGATTGCTTTTATGGCTATGAAAACAAAAATTTCTGAAGAATCGATTCTGGAAGATAATTTCTCATCTTATCTTGATGAAGAAGAAATCGAAGACGAAGAAATGGTATACGAAGAACATATATCAGATCACACCGGTATTACTTCTGATGACTCAGTCAGTCTTTATTTGAATGAAATGAGTCGCGTGCCGCTGCTCACCCGTGAAGAAGAAATCACGCTTGCGAAAAAAATGGAAATTGGTCGTCAGGCACGCCAAATGATGATTGAATCTGAAGGCGATCTGACAAATCTCGAAGAAATTAAAGAGTTGATCAAGGAAGGCAAGGAAGCACGCGAATACCTGATTAAAGCTAACATCCGATTGGTCGTCAGTATTGCTAAGAAATATCGGCGTTACGGATCTTCCTTCCTCGATTTAATTCAGGCAGGTAATGTTGGATTAATTCGTGCTGTAGACAAGTTTGACCACTCCCGTGGCAATCGATTTAGCACTTATGCAACCTGGTGGATTCGTAGATCCGTCTTACGCTTTCTCAATCAGAAAGAACGCACGATTCGATTGCCCAATTACTTGAGCAATCGACTCAGAAAAGTTCAACATGTCACCCGTGATTTATCTCAAAAGTTAGGACGTCAACCAACCCTGGATGAGATTTCGGAATATGTGGATCAGGATGCAGAAGAACTGCGCCAATTGATTCATTACGCAAGACTGCCAATATCGCTTGATAAACCAGTTGGTGAGGATGGTGAAAGCGAATTGTTGCACTTTATCGAGAACGAAAATGCCGTGGTCCCGTTCAATTCCGTACAACAACGGTTATTGGAAGAGGATATCCAAAATGCACTTGGTGAACTGACGGAAAGAGAAGCGAGCATCATAAAACTGCGTTTCGGACTTGATGGCAATCGCAGCCACACTCTAAAAGAGTTGGGTGAGATCTTCGGTGTAACTCGTGAACGGATTCGCCAGATTCAACAAAAAGCATTACGGAAATTGCGGAGTCCACAGAATCAAAGCCGCCTGCGTAACTATTTGTAGATTTAGTTAATAGATAAATGGAAAATCAGAAGAGGTCATTGATCAATGACCTCTTCTTTTGTTAAGAGTAATTAAGTGAGATTATAATGAGATGAAAAATTTAATCATGGACTTTGAAGCGAGGGATAAATCATGACTATTCAAACTGTATTACAAAACTGTTTAGCTTCTTTTTTAGAATTTTTACCAAAATTAATTTCAGGGCTCGTCATTTTTTTTGTGGCTTTGATTGGATCCAACTATGTTGCTAAATGGGTCCGTAAACTCGTAAGTAAGCGAGTGGATAATGGGGAAATGCTTCAACTCGTTTATATGTTGACGAAATGGGGCATACTCATCATTGGAACAATCCTGGCGCTGGACCAGGTTGATTTTAATGTCACAGGGTTTGTCGCCGGTCTGGGCGTAGTAGGTTTTACAATCGGATTTGCCCTGCAGGATATTGCAAAGAATTTCATCTCAGGATTGATGTTATTATCTCGGACACCATTTCACATGGAGGATTTCGTAAGAGTGGCTGATTTTGAAGGGAAAGTCAAGGAAATTAATGTTCGAGATACCGTGATCCAGACACTTGATGGAGAGTTGGTGATTATTCCCAATAATAAGGTTTTCGAAAATCCAATTATCAATTATACAGATGCACATCTCAGGCGAAGGACGATTATGATTGGCTTGGGATATGAAGAGGATACTGAGAGAACAGTTGAGATTTTCATTGAAACGATCAAATCTGTTTCAGGTGTTGAATCTGATCCCGCACCAGTCATTCAAGCGGTGGAATTGGGAGATTCGGCCATGATGCTTTCAGCGAGTTTTTGGGTTGATCACCAAAAAAACAATCTTGTTTGGGTCCATTCGGAGGTAGTCAAAGCATTAAAGATAGCATCTGACCGATATAACATCCATCTTCCCTATCCAGTTCAAACAGTTTACGTTAAAAATTTGGATGTTTAGATCAAGAAAGCTTATCGAAATGAACTCCAGCCAGGAACACTATTCACTCTAAGCAAACAAACCAAATGTAATTAACCAACAAAAAATCTAAAAGTAACTGGAACTGCCATTGTCTAGTATTCCTTTACAGCCAGGAATTGTCTATGGGCCAATATTTTCACGTCGATTGGGACGCTCGTTGGGGATTAATTTGCTTCCTAGCAATCAGAAGATTTGTTCGTTCGATTGTGTCTACTGTCAATATGGTAAAACAACAAATCATACATACACACTTTCACGAGGGGAATTACCAACAATTGATGACGTTCTCATTGCGGTGGAAAGAGCTTTAAAAAAACCAAGGACAATGGATCATTTGACATTTTCTGGTAATGGTGAACCTACTTTGCATCCAGATTTTCTGGATATTGTCAGGGGTGTCAACGAACTCCGCGGTCGCTTTAGACCAGAGGTTAAATTGGCGATTCTCTCGAACGCATCACGTGTTATGGCCCCCGAAGTAATTAAAGCTTTGAAAATGATGGATGCACCAATGATGAAACTTGATGCGGGAGATCCCTTAACATTTAAAGCCATTAATCAACCTGTCGCAGGTGTTATACTTCCCAAAATAATCAGAGGGCTCAAGTTGCTTCCCAATTTGATGATCCAGGCTATGTTGATCGATGGGGAAATCTCCAATATCCGAGGTGATGCTTATGCATCGTGGAAAAAAATCCTGGTTGAGTTAAATCCTCAAAAAATTCAGATTTATTCGACAGAACGACCAACAGCAATTGGCGAGGTTAAAGCTGTTCAACCATCTGAACTCTCACGTATTGCTGTTGATTTACGTGATCGTTTTGGTTTGGATGCTGAAGCATTTTGGCGTAATTGATAGCACAAAGCACCAATGGATAGTGATGTATTTAAATCTTAATTAGATAAGAATAATAAATCGCTGAAGTGA
>CAZWDG010000027.1:0-11861 GCA_964633075.1 uncultured Candidatus Brevefilum sp. | reverse complement strand
TCTCAGCGTCATCCTGAGAAACCGTCGATTGAGAGAAAGCCGGTTCGAAGACAAGTGCCTCCAAATGGAAAGCAGCAGTATAGTGAGCAGGTGGCACGAGCACTGGAAGATGATTTAGACTCTCCCCCGTGTTATTCGTATAGCCAATTATCTCGTTAATTCTCAAGACTTGTCTGGTTGAATCGAAAATAACGCCCAAATGATAATTAGATCGAGGTGCAATTTCAGGATCTTCTGTGATTGATGTTGTCGGTTGAGTGGGAAGAAGGGGGGTGGATGAGACTGTTATTTCAGATGTGAACGTGGGTGTTGTCCAGTCTTGAGCCTGAGGGGGAATTTTTGTGTTCTCTGTCGTGAATAGTTCCAGATTCGTACAGGCAGTCTGAATTAGAAAAATGATAAAAACAATGTAGATCTTCCTGTACTTTTTCTTATTCATAACGGCTGATCAAACCTCTGAATTTCGATCTCATACCCATCGGGATCATTGAAGAAGAAGTGATAAATCTTGAAGTTGGGATTGTGTTGAGGATGCCCGAGGATCGTCACTCCTTTATGTTTAAGCTTTTGGTACCATCCATCCACTTCTTCACTGACCAGCGTCAGAATCACTCTTCGCCCTGGTGAAATGGGTTCGATTTGTTCACAAAACCCGAGATAGGCCTGGTGAGTAACCTTAAAGATCAAACAGCTTCTCTGGTCTCGCACCAGGGTAAGCTCAAGCGCCCCTTCATAGAATTGGCGTGTGGCCTGTAAGTCTTGGGAATGGAGAAATGTGATCTGTTGCGAAAATTGGGCTGAAGACATTTAACGTGCTCTCCTATTTGGTCTGATAAAAAATGACGGGAGTAAATGATCCCGTCATTATTATAAGTCTCATTCTAGCTGTGTTTCTACTCGATAATTTTCCTGATTTCATTATAAAGTGGTTTTAATGCTTTGTACATCCGTTTATACACTCGCTCATAAAGGTCGCTGTACATCCGGTGACGATCCGGATCCGGTTCGAAGGTATCTCCCAGGTGGGTCATTTCATCAATGGCAGTTGAAAAATCAGGGTGCAATTTTAATCCAACCGCCACATCAATGGCTGCCCCTAAACCTGAAGCTTCATAGACATGCGGTCTTGAGACGGGTAACCCGAAAATATCTGCAGTGATTTGCATGGCGCCTGGGCTCTGGCTGCCGCCGCCTGCGACTCGGATTTGGGTAATTGGCACATGCGAGCGTTTCTCGGTGCGCTCTGCCCCTTCACGCAGTGCATAGGCCAGACCCTCGATAATTGCACGATAGAAATGCGCCCGGCTGTGGACATCACCAAAACCGATCACAGCACCTTTGGCTTCTGGACCGGGGACCTTCAGCCCGGGTGACCAGTAAGGTTGCAAAATTAGACCATGGGCACCTGGTGGGACAGTTTGGAGGAGTTCATCAAACAATGCCTCAGCTTCAATGCCAGACTTTTCGGCTTCTCGTTTCTCAATCTGGCCAAATTCATCTTTAAACCAGCTCACCATCCAGAAACCCCGATAAATTTGGATTTCCAAGGAATACGCGCCTGGTACCGCAGATGGGTAGGGTGGGATCAGCGGGATGACCTCGATATATTTGGTATGGGTGGTGTTGATCGTCGCAGTTGTGCCATAACTCAAACAGCCAATATGTGGTTCCAAACACCCTGCACCGATGATCTCAGTGGCTTTATCCGCGGCTGTGGCGATCAAAGGCAAACCTTCGGGAATGCCGGATGCCAATGAAGCTTCCTTGGAGATGTACCCTAAAAGACCTGTAGGTTCAACCAGGTCAGGTAACATGTCCGGCTCAACATCGACGGCATCCCACTTCCAATCTGATGGTTTAGCCCATTTTTGATTTTTATAATCAAAGGGGATATAACCAACCTGACAGCCCACCGAATCGATGACCTTGCCAACTAACTTCATGCTCAGGAACCCGGATAGCAGAACATACTTATCTGTTTCTGCCCAAATTTCGGATTGATGTGTTTTAATCCAGTTTGCCTCCGCTTCCGCCTGAAAATAGCGCACAGTCTCTTGCATCCCAGAAAGGGTAAAAAGGAGCCCCCATATTCCCCCAACGGGGTTCAGACCCTCTGTCCGACGCTGGTCTAACCACACAATAGCAGGCCGTAGCGGGACCCCGTTTTTATCGAGGTTGATCATTGTTGAGCGCTGCGTGGTCAACCCCACGCCTACGATAGCATCCTTATTGACATTGGGCAGCGTCCAGAGACCTTGGCAGGCTTCGCACAGACCATTCCAATAAACATTCGGATCTTGCTCTGCCCAACCCGGTTTCTGAGAGTAATACGGTTGGATCGGGATGCGTTTTTTAGCGATTAGATTACCCTGCAAATCAAATAGAAGTGCCCGGACGCTTTGCGTGCCGTTATCAATTGCCAGGATTTGTTCGTTTGTCATGGTTTCCTCCCGAAGATAATTAATGAAAATATTTCGTCAACATTTTTAAACATTTAACCCGATGAACAGCATATTGATGACGGTTTTCAACCATTAAGACGCCAAATAGTAATTCTCGCGCCAGATGGATTCATAACGTGCAACTTCTGATTCCCAGGTCTGGTCAGACCAGCCTAAAGGCTCCTGGACCAGTTGGCGGATACGCTCAAGATGCTCAAGCCCACCTTGCGGAAGCAGAATGCCCATGCGCACTCGCCGTAAGAGCAAGTCATCCAGGTGAACGACTGCCTCATTCCTGGATGCCCAGGTTAGCTCCGCCCAAAACTCAGGTATAGGCGTGATAGGTCTGAGTTGCTTAGGATCGGATTCTTTAAAAAATGTATTAACGTCACTCCCCAAACGACCCGCCATCATAATCCAACTTGGATCACTTAGGATTTGTCGGTTCAAAGGTTTGGGATGGATGAAGCAGGGAGAACGATGGGAAAATTTTGGCTGTTTGGGCAGGCGTTCACGGACGAAATTCAACACATCGGCTGCCATCACTCTAAAAATCGTCAATTTGCCCCCGGCGATTGTGACCAAACCACCCTCTTCACAGATTTCATGAGCACGTGATTCTTGAGAAGGGGTAGGGGCGTTGGTGTTGATGACGGGTCGCAGTCCTGAAAATGTGGCGATGATATCCTCTTCTGTTACGGAACAACACCTGAATGTGTGATTTGCAGCTTCAAGTAAATAATCAATTTCCGATTGGGTGATGCGAGTTTCATCCTCGAATAAGTTATGATCGAGATCCGTAGTGCCGATCACGATGCGGTTTTCCCATGGGATGGCAAATAAGGCTCGATTATCCCTGGGATGGAGCATGGTCACCGCTGATCTGATAGGCAGTTTTTCTTGAGAGAAGATCAAATGGCTGCCGCGTAACCGACGTAACCTTGGTTTGCCTTTGACCTTTGCCCGTAATTCGTCTGACCAAGGTCCTGAGGCATTGATGATCACCTTACCGCGCAATTCCCTTTGGGAGGGTGCCAATAAACCGGTCTCATCTTGCAGGATCAAACCTTCAACCGGTCCTTCTAAAGATTTGGTAAAGGAAATAACCCGTGCGTAATTAATCGCGAAACCCCCAAAGCGAACGCCATCCATAATGATGCGCAAAACGAGCTGGGAATCATCCACGCAGGCATCGTAATATTCAACGCCGCCAACCAGGTCATTTTTTGAGATGACTGGGAGGGCATTTATCACCTGATCACGATTAAGATTGCGGTGTTTCCATCTGGGTGCCATCAAATCGTAAACGATTACCCCTAATTTCATCATCTTGATCTCATGTGCATGATCCTCGTAAGAGGGAAATATGAATCCAAGTGGGTCAATTAGCCCCCCGGATTCTTTGATCAGACGCTGGCGTTCTTTTACGGATTCTCTCACAACGTCGAATTGCCGATTGCGTAAATATCGAATACCGCCATGAACAAGTTTGGACGAGCGACTGGAGGTCCCAAATCCGAAATCTCGTGCCTCAACCAGGAGAACCTTCAAACCTTTTCGAGCAGCCATGTTAAATATGCCTGCGCCAGTGATGCCTCCTCCAATGACAATGATGTCCCATGGCTGTTCAAGATCAGACCAGGTTTGCTCCCGCCAGGATTTATTCAGCATCTCATTGCTCCTCTTTAATCCATGTCGAGCAATTTGCCATGATTCATCACCTCGTTTGGATCGACAGAGCGGACGATGCTTTTGATCATTTCCATTCCAATCGTACCTTTTTCTTGAGGTAGGTAAGGTTTATGATCTATGCCCACACCGTGTTGATGGGTGATGGTTCCACCAAGATCCACGATGGTCTGGCTGGCAGCGGTTTTTAGTTTTTGCCAGTCCGTCAGGGTTTGATAGGGATCTGGTGACCTTCGATAGAGATAAGTGATATACATCGACCCACCGTTGGTGTAAACGTGTGAAATATGGCTGAAGGCGAGCACAATCTCGTTTTCACTTTCAAGGCCTTCTTTGATCGCCCCTAGGATGGCTTTACGACCATCCTGGAGTTTATCCCAGGGAAGGGCTGTTTCCAGTGTATCCAAAGCATAGCCCAGATCCCAGAGGGTATTGCGAAGATAGGGTGTCAGGAAGCGTTTCCTCATCCAAGCATCCCCCAGATAAAATTTAACCATCATGCCCTTGTTTGCACGAACATAATGTGCCAATTGTCGGTCTGCGATTTTATTGATCGTAGGGTTTCCGGTTAATCCATAGATCAACATACAGCGTTCCTCGCCATGTCCAAATAAGTTCAACCCCTTTTTGGCAATTTTGACGAGTTTTTCCTCCCCTGATAGTTGGAAGGTTGTCTCTGTTTCCAGGGGATCGCTTAAACGTAACATGGATAAGGGAAGCTCAGCCTGGGCGATTTTTCTCATAGCCTCAGCACCCAACTCAAAATTGGGGAAGAAGGCAGCATAGAAATGCTCCTCTTCTGGCAGCTTTCGGACTCTTACCGTGGCTTCTGTCAGGATGCCCAGGCGAGCTTCAGAGCCGAGAATAATATGACGCAGGTCAGGTCCTGCAGCACTCTTAGGCACATTTAGCATATCCATCGGTCCAGCTGGGGTTTCGAGATGTCCTGAGACAAATAAGGGTTCGATGCGCCCATAGTGATAGGATTGTTGACCGACAGAGCGGGTCACAATCCAGCCCCCCAGGGTGGAATATTCCCAGGATTGAGGAAAGTGGCCAAGCGTGTAGCCCTGTGCGGATAATTCTGCTTCAATTTGAGGTCCACTGGCACCGGCTCTGAATGTGGCCTCATGATTTTTCTCGTTCAAACTCAACAACTCATTCATTTTGCCCAGATCCACACTGATTGTTGCGGGGCCTTCTGATGGTGGGGTCAGATGCCCGACCACACTGGACCCGCCACCATAAGGGATCAAATTGATGTGATATTGGAGGGCATAATCGATCAATTCTCGCACCTGAGCCTCTGAGACAGGATAGGCAACCCCATCCGGGAAAGTATCCACAAGACCATCATACATGTCAACCCAATCATTCAAAGATTGGCCGCGTGCATGTCGCAAACGATCTTCTGGATCTTTTGAGATGAGTAAATGGTCAGGGCAATTTGCTGTCGGAATTTTTTTGATCAGATTTTCTATCGGAACGTTCTGCACCTCAAGGGGGCTTCCAACAACGCTCTTAAGATATTCTAGCGCAGGTTCAGGGACAGGATAATCTGTGCTTATGTTTCCCCAGCCTTGGATACGTTTCATGATCTCCTCCAATTAATGTCTAGGTGGAAAATTAATTTGTTGCCAAAAGCCCAGGCTATCTCGCATGATATTTTCGGTAAGGATATTGGCCTGGTGGTCATTTCTTTGAACTGCTGCTTGAGCAAGGTTGTCGTAATATTGCTGAGAATGCTGGCGCGCAGCAGGGATTGCAAAATAATAGGGTGCTAAATTTAAATACATGTCCTTAAAACCATTCAGAATCATCACAAAAACAGGATTTGCACTCAGAACTGTCATTTCATGCTGTAATTTCCAGTCAAATTGTGAAAATATTTCGGGTGATTGTTGTAAATCAAAACGTCCTTCTAATACCTTAACGACTTTGTCTGGGGCATTTTTTACTGCCATGGCGGTGTATGTCGGCGCTAAAGTCAGGCGAACAACGAGTAAATTGGGGATAAAATCTTGCGGAAGTTGATCGGGATGTTCGGAGAGGGTACTTAAAACGCCTAGTTTCCCCTCTTTCCAGTAATCCCGGACCCGGGTTGGTTTGCCTTGGTGGATTTCGATCCAACCATCACGTTCTAAGCGTTGAAGCGCTTCTCGCAAGGTGGGACGGGTGATCCCCAGTCGTTCTGCGAGTTCTCGTTCACCCGGGAGATGAGAATTCACTGGGTAGATTTCATTGAGGATGGCTTCAATTAAGCGTGACTCGGCGATCTCGGTTGGTTTGGGGATCGGTTTCCAGTTTAAATCAGGACAGATCCTATGCTGGTAAGTGGTCATACCAGTATGATAATGTAAATTGGTAAATAAGGCAAGGAATTGGAAATCAGGTATTGGGTATTGGGTATTGGGTACTAGGTATGAGTGTGTCGTCCTTAAATTTGTTTACAGGTGTAGAATAAAAAAGAAAGGAATTTCAGGACGAATAAGACACAATCCTTTCTTAATACCTCATCCCTAATACCGAGTACCAGGATTTAGCTAGCGTAAAATTACAGAAACTTCTCATACAACCGATGTCTTTTGTGAAAGTGAATATCGACAACGTTGGATGCTTCCAGAAGGCTGTTGATATTTTCCTCACGAAATTGGAGCAATTCAGCATATTGGTATCGATCGGACTCCATCACACTCTTATAAAGTTCGTTGATCAGGACGGCTGTGACACCCAGACGTTGATATTCCTCGATGACCCCTGCCCCATTCAGATTGATCCATCGTGAGCGCTTGCTTTCAAGCATGATTTGCAGCCATCCTAAGGGGAATAACCTTCCTTTTGAGCGTTGGAGCGCAGCCCCGACATCAGGATAAGCCAGCATCCACCCGATAGGTTGGTCCTCCTGATAGATTAATTTGATCAATTTTGGATCTGCAATCCAGTAAAGCTGCGAGACCATCGCATCCATATCCTCATCGGTAATCGGTGGATTGCCAGCCGGTCCAGCGAGAGATTCGTTATACAATTTTTGGAGATCATCTTTAATGGAAAGCAATGCCCTTTTTTTACTGATCTCAGGTGCATGAATGCCCTTGCGTCTTTCTAAAATTTGAGCTGCTTTCAAAATTTTTTCTGGCCATTTTGTACTTCTATCGATCCATCCGGTGAGGATGTCTTTGACCTTCGTGAATCCCTGGGCTTCAACAAGATCAGGGTAATAAGGTAGGTTATATGGTTGACTGAAAGCGGGTTGATGTTCAAAGCCTTCAACCAGCATACCAAATCCATCCAACACCATAAATCCCTTCGGACCCAAGACATGGTTCAAGCCTTGACTTTTAACCCACTCAAAACCTTTTGAAAACAAACCTTCTGCTACGGCAGGTTTATCGACGCACTCAAAATAATAGAAAAAAGCGGTATTTGAATGGTAGAAGGTGTTATACCGATGGTTATTAGCTGTAGCCAATCGTCCCAATACCTCTCCCTGATCATCTTTAGCTAAGAAAAACGCCGCTTCGCCATAATTATAAAAGGCATAATCGGGTTTAAAGATTTTTATAATTTCCATCCTGATGGGTGGCACCCATTGAGGCGTGTTTTTGTACAATCTAAAAGGGAAATTAATAAACGCTTTTTGGTTCTGCCGGTCATTGGATTGAATTTGGATGATTTTCATGTTATTCATTTCGCTTGGGATTAATTTGGGTTCACTATAAATGAAGTTATATGTTTATATAAGGGGTGATCAAGAATACCTGTAACAGGATCTGTTTGTGACCTATCCAAGTCTTGTAGGTATATGCTCTTATGGGATATTCCAATAGCGCAATTGTTCAATGCGGACAGAATATCCGGGTGTGTTGGCGTATGCGATTAGAAATCCAGTGAAACCCTCTCCAGATAATGTGGTGTCAGAAGCCTCTCCTACCTTCTCGCCATCAATATAGAAGGTGAAATTGGTGCCTTCCATCCAAATCCCTATCCTGTGAGGATTGTTCATGCCAGTTCCCAGGGGATCGGCTGGCTGGTAAGCGCTGATTTCTGAAATATTCACATCAGCATCCATCCGAAAGAAACCCCACTGCCCATCACAGGTTACGCCCATGTAATAGAACCGCATCCAATCAGATGTCCCACGTACGACTAGACCCATTCGGTCTCTCCCAGAACAATTGGACATTTGAATTGTTGCTTCCACATAAGCATCCTTAAGCTTTGGACTGGAGACATACCAGCTGTGCCAGTTGGCATTGGCTTTGGCAATCAGGACCAATGCACCATTACTTGGTTTAAAGTTGGCCTGAGGCGATTCATAATCCCAGGGGCTGGAGCTACCATTAAAGTCCTCAGTCCAGGTAGCGGCGCCAAGGCGTTGCGCTGGGTCATTTTGATCTTGGGTTGCTGTAGGTGTTTCGGTGGATGTGGCTGTTTCTGTTGGCGTCGCTTCTAGAACGGGTTCAGTGTGTGTTGGAGAAGGTGCCATTGTTTCACTTGGAGATAGCGTGATTGCTGTCGCCGATTCCGTCAACAACTTGGCAACCTGAGTAGAAAGTAAATCGGGTGTAGGTTCGACATCTCCAGGAATGTGGCAGCTTGTGAGGCATAATGTCAGGAATAAAAAGCTAATCGCCATCATTGATTTCTTCATGGGTGACTCCTTTAAGGATAAGTTGGATTCAATTATATTATAAGGTTTTTCCAATCAACCGCAACTTGGTTCGCTCAGTTAGGTTAATATATTTTAGGTAGTTATTATTCTTTTGTTAACCAAAGGTGTCGTAATTGGATGTATCATAACACCTGGACCCTCATTGAAAAAAAGGAAAATCCAATGGACCTATCCACGAAATGTCATCAATACTCAACTGTTAAAGAAGCCAAAGAAAGCGGTATATATCCCTACTTTATCCCTTTAGATGAAAACGAAGGCACTGAAGTTATTTTCAACGGTCGCCATATCATCATGTGCGGATCAAATAATTACCTGGGTTTGACCACCCACCCCAAGGTACGTGCAGCCGCAATCGAGGCTACTAAACGCTATGGAACAAGCTGCACTGGCTCACGCTTTCTTAATGGAAATATGACCCTGCATGAGAAACTGGAGGAAGAACTAGCTGATTGGGTCGGGAAAGAAACTGCCTTGGTGTTTTCGACCGGTATGCAGGTCAATCTTGGCACAATTTCTTCTCTTGTGGGGCGCGGAGATATCCTCATTCTCGATAAGGAGGATCACGCCAGTATCGTGGACGGTGCTTTTTTAAGTGGAGGAAAAATTGAGCGATATCGGCACAACGATATGGACCACCTGAGGCGTGTTCTTGAAAGTTTACCCGAAGACAAGGCGAAATTGTTAGTTGTGGATGGTTTGTTCAGCATGGAGGGTGACATTGCACCTTTGCCAGACCTGGTCCCACTTTGTAAGGCATTTGGGGTGCGATTAATGGTCGATGATGCCCATGCCATGGGGGTTTTGGGTGGGGGGCGCGGCACAGCTACTCACTTTGGTATGACAGATGATGTCGATTTGATCATGTCAACCTTCAGTAAGTCCTTTGCTTCTTTAGGCGGTTTCATTGCAGGTGAAAGAGATGTCATCGAATACATTCAACATCACGCCCGGAGTTTGATCTTTAGCGCCAGCATCCCACCAGCGAATGCTGCTACTGCTTTAGCGTCACTGAGAGTGATGCGTGAAGAGCCAGAACGAATTGTACGTGTCAATCAAATTGCGGAAAAAATGCGGACAGAATATAAACGTTTGGGGTTTGATACCGGACACTCCGTCACCCCAGTCATCCCAATCATCATTGGAGATGACGAAAAAACATTTCTAACCTGGAAATTACTTTTTGATAGGGGTGTTTTTGTCAATCCAGTGATATCCCCTGCTGTCTCACCTGGTCGTCAATTATTGCGTACAAGCTACATGGCGACTCACACCGATGACCAGCTTGAGCGGGTCGTGTCCATTTTCGAAAATGTTGGAAAGCAAGTGGGATTGATCTAATTAGTTAGAGTGAGAAATGAAAACGCGGTTAATGCGACCGCGTTCTCTAAGCTTAAATGACCTCCGAGGCAGTAAACACCCCGGAGGTCGAATTTTTTCTTCTTAATGGATCAAGGTTTTTCCCAATAACGAATCTGATCAACCCAGATAGTTACGTCTTCTGTGTCGACACTGCCCACAAAGACCCCAAAGCTGCCTTCCGCATAAGCGTTATCGGATACTTCTTTGACTTTTTGTCCATTGATGTACAAGACTAAATCAGCACCCTTAGCCATTACGCCGAGTGTATTGATGGCATTCTCACCAGTGTTGATGGCACTGCTCTCCGTCCAGTCGACTGGGAAGTACATGGTTTGTCCATCCCATCGTCGGAGGCTGTAGTCACCATCACAGGTAATACCGAACAAGTAACCTTTATTAGCGTTAGCATTGGCCGGTACCCGGAACATCAAACCAAAGTGGTCACTCCCCTCGCATTTAGGTGTTTGTATTTTTGCCTCTACATAGAAATCGCTGAGGAAAGGCCAGGAAAGGCGCCAACCATCCAGTTCAGTCTCGCCGGTTAATTTCAAATATCCATTTTCGAATTTGATGGTGGTATATTCGTTATAACCAGTTGGCCAGTTATCCCCATTATCCATGCTGTCAGCCCAATCTGGCTCTCCCAAACTCTTTGCAGGATCGGTCTCGGACAGCGTTGCAGTGGGTGTAATCGTAGGTGTACTGGTCGGTTCAGGTGTTGTCTCTTCTTGTGTTTCTTCTTGTTCCTCTTCTTCCTCTTCTTCTACAACTTCCGGTTCGGTCTTCTGAGTTGGAGCAGTTTCTGACTCTTCTGGGACTGTTGTCTCCTCTTCTTCAGGAGCCAGTGTTTCCTCCAGTTCAATGGGAGTCCCGGTGAGGATCCGTGAGATTTCGGTTGCCATGGCAGCATCTGCATCTTCAGGAGAGGTTCCCTCATATCCCGGGAGGTTACAGCCGGTTAAGATTAAGGCTAGTAGGAGCGTGGAAATAATCATCCATTTTTTCATTTGATACCATCCATTTCTTCGCTTGTTAAATAATTGACACTTCATGGACGTGGCTTTGAACAGTTATGTTCCTGTAAAACAATTTTAGCACGCCATAATCCGCTTGTCATTATTATTTTGCAAGATTCTTGCCAAAAAACGTTTAAATTTTTGGGGAAGAATCAACACATGGTAAAATGGGATGGGTCAGAGCATATTGTTATTAATCCAACCGTCTTGATTGTCTTTAACAGGAGTCTCATTATTTGGATGCCCTTCTTGCGATCTTTTCAATCCTTTATATCTTCTGGCCGTTAATTATCCTCTTTGGCATCAGAGCATTTTTTATCAAAGAACAATCCCTAGCAAGCAAATTTCAATTAGCACTTGAGCGCATATTTGTGGGATGGGTGGTTTGGGCGATTTTTTTAATCTTTATTTACTGGCAAAACCAGAAACCCATCCTCATCATGCCTGAAAAGATCGACCACACTTTATTTGGGCTTCTTGGTTTGGCATCAGGAGCGGGTACGATTGGTAGGTTGATCTATCGCTGGCGCCATCATCACCTTCGATTAGTGGATGCCCAGAAATTAGAAGATCTCCAGTCGATGCTCCCCGATGAATTTGAAGATCTAGTTGCTACCTTATTTCAAGCATATGGTTTTGAGGCTCAGGTTTCCTCAGGTAAAACAGATCACGGCGTGGATG
>CAZWDG010000026.1:0-11902 GCA_964633075.1 uncultured Candidatus Brevefilum sp. | reverse complement strand
GGACGCTATTATGGCCATCCTCATCACAATGATCATCGCGACCAAGGGCATCGGCAAAGAATACGCGGGGATCGCCACAGGGTTTGTGCTGATTTTTACTGGGATTGGCAGCTTGCTCGCGCCACCAATCGGGAACACATTTGCCGATCTCTCCCCCAACCTGCCATTTCTCTTCTGGGCAATCCTCTGCCTGATATCTGTGATCAGCATCGCCCTGATCAAAGAGTCAAAGAAAATAAAGTCCATCGCAACGTCAACAATCGCTCAATAATTTTCCCGAATTCTTTCGGAAAACCATTGCCGTGAAACTCCATACTTTCCAATTAGCTGTCAGCTAACAACTATCACCTATCATCTATCACCTATCATCTATCAGCTATCAGCTATCAGCTACCCGCTACCCGCTACCCACTTTCAGCTATTTATTGACCATTTTTTCCTCCCCTTTATTGACATCCCTCCCATTAAGTCATAAACTTGTACATTGAGTATCCCCTCAAAGAAAAAGATCACGAATCGGCAATGGATTGTTAGTGATTCTTGGATATCTCCTAAGGTAAAGACCGAATCACTACTTCTTAAAGTTGAATATGGAGCAGGCTTATGAGTGTCATTGAAGTTCAAAACTTAACAAAATATTACGGAAAATCTCGCGGGATTGTAGATATATCCTTTGAAGTCGAAGAAGGCGAAATCTTTGGTTTTATCGGCCCAAATGGCGCCGGGAAATCCACTACCATCCGCCTCCTGTTGTCCCTGATCCACCCCACCAGCGGTACTGCAGAAGTCTTTGGCAAAGATGTGACTCGCTACGGTCCTGAAATTCGACAGAATATTGGGTATCTACCCTCTGAAGTCTATTATTATGAGGGGATGAAAGCCATTGACCTGCTCAAATACTCAGCCAGCTTCTATAACAAGGATGTCTCCCAGCGCCTGGAAAGGCTTTCTGCTATCATGGAATTGGATCTTCACCGCAGGATAAGCGACCTCTCTTATGGGAACAAAAAAAAGGTTGGCATCGTTCAGGGTTTGCTGCACAGCCCCAAGCTGCTCTTTTTAGATGAACCAACCGCAGGTTTAGATCCCCTCATGCAGCACAAGTTCTTTGACCTGATTCGCGAGGAAAATGCAAACGGCGTTACTGTATTCTTTTCCTCGCATATCCTTAGCGAGGTACAACGCCTGTGTACCCGGGTGGGTATCATCCGTGAAGGTCAGATCGTAGAAATTTCCAACATCCGCAACCTACAACAGAATAATTATAAGAAAATCGCGATTACTGCACCTGGCATTGATCTCTCCTTGATCAACCTGCCTGGTGTTTCTTCTCTTAAAACCGAAAACGATGCTCTAAAATTTTTCTTCAAAGGAGACATCAACACGATAATCAAAGCATTACAAGGACATACTTTACAGGATATCTCTATTGAGGAACCAACGCTGGAAGAAATTTTCATGCATTATTATGAATAAGAGTTGCCTAATGAATACCAATATTTTCAAACATGAGTGTCGCACCCATTTATCATCCGTGGTGATCTGGTCGGTTGCAATATCAACCTTGTTGTTTATTTTTTTCGTATTCTTTCCAGTATTTTCTGACCAGGCTGCCGCATTAGACCAGGTCATGAACAATTTCCCGAAGGAATTCCGTGCTGCGTTTGGCATCGGTGAGATGGATATGACAACTGTGCTGGGATTCTATGGTTTGATTTTTTTGTATATCCAGCTTTGCTTGGCCATTCAAGCAGGAAATTACGGTGTTGGGCTGGTTTCAATTGAAGAAAGCGAATTTACCGCAGATTTTTTGCTCAGTAAACCGGTCAGCCGTGCCCAGGTCTTGACCAGCAAACTCCTAGCCGTTTTAGTCAGTTTAATAGCGACAAATGCCGTCGTTTGGGTAAGCAGCTTCACCGCTATCCAAATATTTCGTGATGGAAAAAACTATGAAACCCGCACTTTGTTGCTGTTACTTATCAGTCTGCTGATCTTCCAGCTCTTTTTCCTCAGTGTAGGTTTGTTGATTTCTCTCCTCGTCAAGCGTGTACGTAATGTCACCCCCTATGCGCTTGGATTGGCTTTTGGCGCATATATCCTGAACGCCTTCGCTGGTATGTTCGAAGATATCAAATTAGAAATGCTCACACCTTTTAAACATCTCGACCCGAATTTCATCATCCTGAACGCTAATCTGAACCATCCACTGGTGTTGGTTAACCTCATTATTTCAATCATAGCACTTATGATTAATTATTGGCTTTACTTAAAACGTGACATCCCCATGGTATCTTAAGAAGGTGCCCGATGAATATTTTATTCCATGAAATCAAAGCGCAACTAAAATCACTGCTGATCTGGAGTTTTATTCTCTTTCTTCTCATCTTTGTCGCAGTGACCAAATTTTCATCGTTCGCCGATAGTCCCGAAATGCTATCCATCCTGGACTCCATCCCACCCAAATTAATGGATGCCTTCAATATGCGAGTCTTCAACTTAATGACCCTCAGCGGTTTTTTTGGTGTGATGTTCCTCTATTTCACCTTAATGGGCGCGATGGCTGCAGCCATGTGGGGTAGTTCGGTTATCTCCAAAGAAGAACGTGATAAAACTGTAGAATTTGCGCTGGTGCTGCCGATCTCTCGCAGTCGATTGATCACAGCCAAAGCACTGGCCGCACTGACAACCTGCATTGCCCTGGTGCTGATTACCTGGGGGATATCCTTCGTATTAGTACAGCCATACCAACCAGACCGTACATTTTATAACTTTTTAACTTTAGAAATGCTGGCAATGTTTTTGATTGAATTAATCTTCCTGGCGATTGGATTGTTATTAGGCTGCGCTATGAAAAACTATAAACGCGCTAGCTCTACAGCCTTAGCCGTTATCCTGGCAACCTACTTTTTATCCATTCTTATGGATATTCAAGATAAACTGGATTTTCTAAAATTTCTTACCCCGTTTAAGTATTTTGATGCCAGGGATCTCTTATCTGCTGGCAGGATCGATACTACCTCGCTGCTGCTTACGGCAAGTATTGTCTCCGTTAGCACTGTAATAGCCTATTGGGCTTACAACAAAAGAGATTTGTATATCTAGCATAACACCCCCCAAAACATATCCCCAAATTTAGGATCTCAACCGACACCATCCAGTTTGTTGCTCTATGCCAGAGACTGCTATCGACACACTTCAACCTTTCACCTATGAGGTTTCGGCTCATTAATTTCACCTTTCAGCTTTTAGCTTTGAGCTTTCAGCCATGAGCTATCAACTATCAGCCACGAGCTACCAGCTATCAACTATCAACTATCAACTAGATTGAGTATAATCATTCCCTATGTCAAAACCCATAATTGCCCTGGTGGGCAGACCGAATGTTGGCAAGAGCACCCTTTTCAACCGCCTGACCGGTGAGCGGCTGGCAATCGTGGACGAGGTGCCGGGTACCACGCGCGACCGCCTTTTGGCCGATGCAGATTGGAGCGGTTATTTCTTCCATGTCATGGACACAGGCGGCATTGATCCAAACCAGACCAAGGGACAGGCACCCCTCTCGATCGGCTCCAAAGACTTCATCAACCAGATCCGGGCGCAAGCTGAACTGGCTATGGAAGAATCGGATGTCATTCTGTTCATCGTGGATGGTCAAACTGGCGTTACCCCTGCCGATGAGGAAATTGCCCAAATCCTGCGCCGAAAACAGCGTAATATCAACGGCGATCCCCGCCCACCGATTCTCCTGGTAGTCAACAAGTCTGAAAGTGCCAAAATCCGCCAAACCGCAGCGGAATTCTATCAGCTCGGAATGGGTGACCCTTATGCCATTTCCGCCCTGCACGGTACGGGTACCGGTGACCTGCTCGACGCGGTCGTCCATCGTCTTGAATCAATTGGCGAAGAAATGGAGGAAGATGATTCCGTCAAGATCGCTATCGTCGGTAAACCCAATTCGGGTAAATCCAGTCTGCTAAACAAGATCGTCGGTGAGGAGCGCGCCATCGTCAGCGAGATCCCGGGCACCACCCGCGATGCCATCGACACCAAATTCGTCTATAACGACATCCCAATCACATTGATCGACACTGCCGGCATCCGCCGCAGGGGGAAAGTCGTCCCTGGCGTGGAGAAATACAGCGTCATCCGCAGTATGAAAGCGATTGAACGGGCGGATGTGGCGATTTTGATGATCGACGCCACCACCAGCATTACTGCTCAAGATGCCCACATTGCTGGCTACATCAAAGATGCCTGGAAGAGCGCCATGGTAGCCGTCAATAAATGGGACTTGATTGAGAAGGATACCTACACGATCAACGATTTTACAGACCATATCCGCCAGGAATTGAACTTCATGGACTACATCCCCATGATCTTCATCAGTGCATTGACAGGCAAGCGAGTCGACCAGGTTTTACCGATGGCACTCCGTGTCCAGGAAGAGCGCCTGGTCCGCTTATCAACATCCCAAATAAACAAAATCATTCAGCGTGCCCAGGACAGGCATGCTGCACCGTCTAAAACCGGGCGATCCCTGCGCATTTATTACGGCACTCAGGTACGCAGTGATCCCCCGACCTTTATGTTGTACGTCAATGATCCGGAACTGGCGCATTTCACCTATCTGCGATTCCTTGAAAACCAAATCCGCCAGGAATACGCCTTTATCGGCACCCCGATCCGCTTGGTGTTAAAAAAGCGCCGGGAATAATAGACCTATGAAGCATAAGTTGGGATATAATCAGGTAATAAATAACGGTCCATTTTTCTTTTGAGAACGAAGCAAACACATCTATGAGTGATAATTTTCAATCGGAACAAACACAGAATTACGAACCAGGCGAAACCAAAGAAGAGTCCAAGCGGTCTGGTTGCCTGGGATTTTTTATTGATACGGTCGAAACCATCCTGTTGGCGCTGGTCCTCTTTTTAGCCATCAATGCCCTCTCAGCGCGAGTGAGGGTGGAGAATGTCAGCATGAAGCCAACTTTAAACCCCGGTGAGTTTTTACTCGTGAATCGGGTGGCATACAAATTGGGACAGCCATCCATTGGGGATATCATCGTCTTTCACGCCCCGGGTGTATCGGACCTGGATTATATCAAACGAATTGTGGGGCTGCCGGGGGACGAGGTTCGCATTTCCAACGGCACCGTGTTTGTCAACGATCAACCGCTGTATGAGCCTTACATCGCCGATGCGCCGAATTATACCGGCAGTTGGGTCGTACCTGAAGATCAATATTTCGTCCTGGGAGACAACCGTAACAACTCCAGCGACTCCCACCTATGGGGATTCGTGCCCAAAGAAGATGTCGTTGGGCGTGCACTACTGATCTATTGGCCACTATCTGAAATCACGCTGCTACGGGCACCAGATGTGGTCCAGGCGATTCACAATTAACGCTAAATCAGTGATAAAATTACTGGCGAAATCATCAGGATTTTGAGTCAGTCGAGGAATGCTCGAAGAGGTATCATCAATAAAAAAGTTATGACAGACACATCACCTTCTCACCCCTGCCTGAGTTGCCAGGGCGGACGAAAGCATTTACGTTCAGCCACCCTGATGACCTGGCTTGGGGATGACCTGATCACCGTCCCGAACTTTCCCGCCTGGATTTGTGATCTCTGCGGTCACTGCACTTATGACACGCAAGCTCTGGCTCAATTGAGCATGCTGCTCAGCCCTGAAGCTGGAACCCCAGTGCAACCTCCTCCACCAAAGCTTGAGAAAAAACCGCGGGTGAATACGCCCCCCCCCAGTATAAATTGAAAAAATCAAACTCTGAGATGGTCAGGTCCCGGAAATGCTTCAACCTCCGGGATTTCCAATTTTAAAAGGGATCTTTGGCTGTCTGATGTTTTGTCATCATCAATTCCCAGCCGATAGTGGGAACCAATTGGGGGATTTATCCACCCCCTGACGAGCGCTCAGGTTGATCTGCGGTTCACCTGTCGTTGGCATGAGATAGATCTCCAGATCTCCCCCATCCCTTGAAGAAGCGAACGCCAGCCAGCCACCATCCGGTGACCAGGCGGCATCCGTCTCCGAATTGTTCATCGTTAATACCTGAGCCTGCGGTAGAAAAATACCAAGGTCCTGCATCGACTCATAGGTCACAAGGACAATGTTTTGCGTGGCGCCATCATGACGTGTATAGGCTATTTGCTTCCCAACTGGTGCCCAGGATGGATCGGAGACCTCACCAAACTCTCCAAAAATCGTGCGTGGGTCAAACCCTCTGGGTTTCTGGAAACCGTCCTTTGCAGACCGAAAATATAAAAAATCATGCGAGTTCGCTGAGATGACATACAGCATCCATTGCATATCCGGTGAGAAGGTCGGGTCATACTCCACAAAGTCTGTACTCAGGCGTTGCCGATCAGATCCATCGGGCTTAATCCAGGTCAATGCATAGATGGGTGCGCCATTAGAATCCCGGACATAGTGTGTAAATGCGATTCGACTCCCGTCAGGTGCCCATTCTGGGTCAAATTCATCCCCCTGATAATTTGTGATGTTAACGGGATTACTGCCATCGGCATTCATCACCCAAATATCCAACCCATTAATTCCCCCTCCAGGGCTAACATAGGCAATCCGGTTACCATCGGGTGACCATACAGGCTGATCCTTATCCCCACCATCAAAGGTCAACTGCGTCCATGCATCCGGGCGGATTTCATCTTGTGCATCTTGAAAAACGCGCATTTCCCAGATCTGGATGTAGCCATCCGTCCCGCGGTCAGAGGCGAACACAATTCGCCCACTCCCTCCAACCATGTCCAGGGTTTCAGTAGTTGTGGGTTCCAGGGTGGTGGTAGGTGTGACGACTGTTGGCGACTCGGATGTTTCTGTGAATGGGACAGGGGATTGCGCCAATGCCTGCGGGGCTAAAGAAGCTTCGATGAAAAGCATTTCCTGTGTCTTTTGGAGGTTGATAATTTCCGTTTGCCTCGTATTTGCCCCGAAGAGACTGGCTATTGGGCTTTTCGGGAACAGCGATGCCATTAAAATTGCTGCCAGAATGCAAACACCACCTAAGCCCAGGAGGAGGCCTAAGATGAGTTTGCGTGATCGACGTTTTCGCTTGGTGTCCACATCTGGTTTTTTCTGCCCTGGCGAGTCAGACAAACGAGAGGGTTCGCTAATCTTATAGGAGATGGGGGCTGCGATTGCCTGACGATCCTGGTCTTTCAAGCGAAAACCTGGGTTTTCTAAAGCCTGATGAAAATTGAGCACGGACTCAAAACGTTGTTCGCTTCTCAAAGACAGCGCCTTCAAAATTGCATCAGAAATATTCAAAGGAATGCGCGGGTTAAGAGCATGCAATGGGATGAGTTCCTCTTTGCCCAACACACGTTGGATGCTATCAGCCGGTTTTTCACCGGATAATAGTGCATAGAGTGTTGCTGCCAGAGAAAATTGATCGGAAAAAGGACCGGTCCGAGCTCCTCCATACTGCTCAGGGGGAGCATAGCCTGGTGTGTAACCGGAAGCGCCCGTCGATGTCTGAGCCTGGATCTGGTCCGCTTTAGCGATCCCAAAATCGACCAGGATCACATTCCCCTCAGGGGTCAGTTTGATGTTTGCTGGTTTAATATCACGGTGAGTGACAGGGGGAACCTGATGATGCATGTAATGAAGCGCATGACATAACTGTGAAGCCCAGAATAACACATGCTCAAGCTTTTGTGCCCCCTCTCTGGCTAAGTATAACCCCAGATCATCGCCGGGAATATAATCCATCACCAGGAATTGTTCATTTTCAATAATGAAATAATCTGTCACGCGCGGAAGATTTGGATGATGTAAGGCAGCTAAAAGCTGCGCCTTTTTAAGGAATTGTCCTCTGCCTTGCGGTGCAGGGTTAAAATTCACCTTGACTGCCACGCGGATTTCCAGCCTTTGATCCCAAGCCAGGTAGACCGCACCCATTCCACCCTGCCCCAGTTTTTCAATAATGCGGTAACGCTCATCTAAGATTGTATCAGGTTGTAGATTCATGTTCTCACCCAGGCACCCGTCAGCAAGGCAATATCATCTAATATCTCAATTATATAGGACTGGGGGAAAAAGTGAATATGATTCCCACAGATAAACAACTATCAAAATTTAAATCTATTCGAAATTAAATTGACTAAATCTCGTCCACATGCTATCATTCTATCAGGTATTATCGCATTTATTTTGTACTTTAAAAAGGAGCGTCATTATATGTCCATCGAACTTATCATTCGCATTATTTTTCTTATTCTTTTTGGAATTATCGGCGTTTTCGTTGGCGAACCACTCGCTAAGCTCATTCAAGAGATTTGGGCAGGTAACCCGATCTCGATCATCGTTTATCAAATTATCACAACCATCGTTTTTGCCTTCATCGGCTTTTTGATTGCACCCTGGATATCCATCAAGCCAATCACTTCCATACGCAAGCATTTGAGTAAAGTTTCGGCTCAGACGCTTATTTTTGGGCTCATTGGGCTTGTGGTGGGATTGATCTTAAGCGCCTTGCTCGCCTACCCGATTTCTCTCCTCCCAGATCCCTTTGGCAGCGTGATACCATTTGTGGCGGTTCTGATTTTTGGGTATTTGGGCATCGTATTATTTGTTGCTCGCCAAAGGGATCTTCGCAATCTCTTTCGTTCATTGCCCAAAAGGGGGTCTGGTCAGGAGGAAAAGTATGAGGGCGACGACTTCCAGGGAATCCAAAGGATCCTGGTGGACACCAGTGCCATTATTGACGGTCGGATATCCGATATCGCCCGAACCGGGTTCATCCCTGGCCGTTTATTGATCCCCCGTTTTGTCCTGAATGAACTGCAATATGTCAGCGACTCAGCCGATGATCTTCGTCGGCAACGTGGGAGACGTGGCATGGAAGTGTTAGCAGATTTGCAGCGCGATTCATCCATCCCCATTACCATCACAGACATTGATGTGGAGGGTGTCCGAGAGGTGGATGAACGCTTGATCGTCCTGGCAAGGCAGTTGAGTTGCCCCATCCTGACCAACGACTACAATCTCAATCGCGTGGCTGAGTTACAGGGTGTTTCCGTGCTCAACATCAACGAACTGGCCAATGCCGTCAAATCCATCCTGCTCCCCGGCGAGACCCTGGAAATGAAAATCATCCAGGAGGGCAAAGAGCACGGTCAGGGCGTGGGTTACATGGAAGATGGCACCATGGTGGTGATCGAAAACGGTCAAAAATACATTGGCAAGACCGTCCCGATCACAGTGACCAAAGTCCTGCAGACAGCCGCCGGGCGGATGATCTTCGCCAAACCCGAAGTTGAGTAGACCACCAACACTGGAGGATGAAAATCATGTCCTTACGAGTATACAACACCCTTACTCGCGATAAATCCGAGTTTAACACCCTTGAAGAGGGCAAAGTCCGCATGTATGTCTGCGGTCCAACCGTGTACGACAGCGCCCATGTAGGACATGCCATGTCTGCCCTGGTATTTGATGTCATCCGCCGTTACCTGATCTATCAAGGCTATCAGGTTCACTACGTGATGAACTTCACCGATGTCGATGATAAGATCATTGAACGTGCCAAGCGCCTTGGTGTGGACCCAATTGAACTGGCTGAAAAATACATAGACGAGTACAGACAAAATCTTAAAGACCTGAACATTCTTCCAGCAACAGAATATCCCAAAGCCACTGAAGAGATCGACGCGATCATTGGAATGGTCAAGCAACTGGTGAACAAGGGCGCAGCCTACGAGGTGGATGGCGATGTCTACTTCCGGGTTGAGGCAGCTGAAGATTACGGCAAACTTTCTGGGCGTAAACTGGAAGAGATGAATGCCGGCAGCCGCATCCGGGTTGACGATCGT
Source organism: uncultured Candidatus Brevefilum sp. (assembly GCA_964633075.1). Lineage (GTDB taxonomy): Bacteria > Chloroflexota > Anaerolineae > Anaerolineales > Anaerolineaceae > Brevifilum. The sequence goes on along the minus strand of CAZWDG010000026.1, from coordinate 2,045 downwards.
AAGGAAAACCCGATGGATTTCGCCGTGTGGAAATCCGCCAAAGCGGGTGAACCCGCCTGGGACAGCCCCTGGGGACCCGGCCGACCTGGATGGCACATCGAATGCTCAGCGATGAACCTTCATCATCTGGGCGACCAAATCGACATTCATGGCGGTGGCAATGACCTGATCTTCCCCCATCATGAAAATGAGATTGCACAAACAGAAGCCATCACTGGTAAGCCCTTCGCCCGTTACTGGATGCACAACGGTATGCTCCAGCTCAGGGGTGAGAAGATGTCTAAATCTCTCGGCAACCTGATCCCCATCAGTGACTTCATTGAAGCACATCCCGGCGATGTCATGCGCCTGATTGTGATCAGTTCTCAATACCGTAGCCCCCTCACCTTCAATGATGAGGTCATCCAAGCCAACCAACGGGCTTTGGAACGCCTGCTTTCTGCAAAACGCCCGGCCATGCCCGGCGCAGGAGGCGCGCCAGCCGATATCCTGGCCGAATTGGCACAGCAAGAAGCCACCACCCGGCAAGGGTTCATCGAAGCGATGGATGATGACTTTAACACCGCCGGGGCATTGGGCTATCTCTTCGATCTGGTACGAAGCATCAACCAGGCACGTGCGAAGGGAGCCACAGACGCAGAGTTATCTTCAGCACAGCAAACCTTTACGGAATTAACAGGGGTTTTAGGTCTCGAATTGAAGCCACCCGCAGCCACTGCGACTGGTGCCGACGCCTTTATTGAACTGCTGCTCTCGCTTCGGCAGGAACTTCGGTCTCAAAAAATGTATGCGCTCTCAGACCGCATCCGGGACGAGCTGGCAACATTGGGCGTGGTCATTGAGGACACGCCTGAGGGTTCCATATGGCGCTGGGAGTAGCCTGTGAGCGAGTGGATCACCGGTCGCAATCCCGTCTATGAGGTTCTGAGAGCCCAGCGCAGGCACAGCCACCAACTTTGGATTGCCCAGGGTGCGAAAGTGCAGGGTCGCTTAGCGCAGATCCTCCAGCTGGCACAAGCCCAGCAAATTCCCATTAACTATGTCCCCCGCGCCGAACTTGATCGGATCGATCAACATCATCAAGCTTTAGCTCTCAATACCGGCGGTTATCCTTATACCGATTTAGACTCGATCCTCCAGGTTGCAGAAATTCTCGAAGAACCAGTTTTTATATTGCTCCTCGATCAACTGCAGGATCCGCAAAACCTGGGCACACTCCTGCGAAGCGCCGAGGCTTTCGGTGTCCATGGCGTCATCCTGCCCCTGGCACGGGCAGCTTCGGTAACACCCGCCGTGGTTAACGCCTCTTCAGGTGCGACAGAAATGCTCCGTATCTGCCAGCACAACCTCGTCCAGGCGATGGATCGTATCAAATCCGCTGGGGGTTGGATCATTGGCCTGGAGGACAGCCCGGAAGCCCAAACGCCAAGCCAAATCAACCTCGCAGGGGGCATTGGACTCGTCATCGGAAATGAGGGCAGCGGGCTACGCCGGCTGGTCAGAGACAATTGTGACCTGCTGATGCGGCTGCCCATGCAAGGCCAGATCGATTCGCTCAACGCTGCTGTGGCGGGGTCGATTGCCCTTTATCTCATTCGCCAGGCGCGTTTGGTTTCTATTAAATACCACGATGAATAAACTTTTCTTGCTGCGGCATGGTGAGAACCAGGCCAATCTCACCCAGGTACTTTCCTGCAAGCATATCGATTACCCCTTGAATAAAAAAGGCAGGTTGCAGGCCACTCAAACAGGTCATTTTCTGCGGAATCAATGTATCAGGGTAATTTACACTTCACCTCTTAAACGGGCTGTTGAGACAGCTGAGATCATTGGGAACATTCTTGGTCTCAAACCCATTTTTTCAGAAGCCTTCAGGGAGATCAATGTCGGCGACCTTGAATGCCATTCACCCTCCCAGGAGGCATGGGCCTATCACTTTCGCGTGATCAAAGCCTGGCGTACGGGACATCCTGAGACTGCCTTCCCCAATGGTGAGAATTATCACCAGCTCTGGGCGAGATTCCAGGGTGGGATCCTTGAGATCT
>CAZWDG010000025.1:0-12007 GCA_964633075.1 uncultured Candidatus Brevefilum sp. | reverse complement strand
GGCGGTACATGGCGGCATTCTCACGGGTGATGCGTTCTTCGTAGGGCACCTTGGGCTCTTCTGTGTTCAGGCCAAGCTGGAACATATTTTCAGCGCGGCGGATAGCAACATCAATATGCTGGTCTCCCATTCCTTGCAGGATCGTCTGGCGTGTGGCAGGTTCGTTGTGCCAGGAGAGGGTCATATCCTCTTCACACAGTCGAGAAAGTGTATTGCTTAGTTTGGCTGCGTCGGATTGCGTCTTGGGGAACAAGGCCACCTGGTACAGTGCATTGGGATAGTCTGCTTGGGGCAGGACAAGCGGTTTGTCTTTTTCACAGAGCGTATCGCCTGTGGTTGTCACACTTAATTTTGCCACCAAGCCGATATCACCGCTGTGTAAAAAGCTGACAGGGATACCTTCTTTGCCCTTTGGCACCTGCATGCCAGCCAGGCGTTCTTCTTCTTCCTTGGTGCTGTTCCAAACGCGTGAATCTGCCACCATCTTGCCAGAATAAACCCTGAAAAAGGTTTGTTTCCCGACAAAGGGATCAGCTGTGGTCTTCCAGACATATGCTGCCAAAGGGCCATCGTCTTTGGCTTCCAGGATGATTTCTTCGCCCTTGGGATTGGTCCCCATGGCAGGGGGCACATCTGCTGGGGAAGGCATCAGGTTCGAGAGCACCTCGAGCAGGGGCGTCAGACCAACTCTGTGGGCACCAGCAGCTGCCAGGACAGGGATGAAATTCCCTGCCATAACGGTGCTGCGCAGGCCGCGCATGACTTCTTGATCAGAAAGGTCCCCATTTTCGAAATATTTTTCCAGGAGCTCGTCTTCGCCCTCAGCGGCTGCTTCAACCAGGGCAAGACGGGCTTCTTCAGCCTGATCTTTGTATTCCGCTGGAATCGCAACGCCTGCTTTACTATCACCTTCAAAAGCTTTCATCGTTAAAAGATCGATTACCCCCTTGAAATCGGCGCGTTCTCCCCAAGGAATTTGCAGAGGCAGCAAGCGGGTTTCAACGTGATCCTGGATGGATTGGAGTGCCTTTTGAAAATTGGCATTCTCACGTTCCATCTTATTAATCAGGATCATTTTGGGAAGGTTGAACTGCTCACTGTACTGCAAGGCCATTTCGGTGCCAACCTCAAGTCCTGCTACAGAATCAACCAGGATCAAGGCACCATCGGAGACACGCATGGCAGAGATGACCTCGCCAATAAAATCCGTATAGCCGGGTGTGTCAAGGAGATTGAGCTTGAGATTCTGATATTCGATCGGCACAACGGAGGTGAAAAGTGAAATTCCGCGTCGGATTTCTTCCTCATCATAATCTGAGATGGTTGTGCCGTCCTCCACCTGTCCCATGCGGGTGGTCATGCCCGTGAAATTTGCCAGGGCTTCAACCAACATGGTTTTGCCAGCATTGCTGTGTGATGCCAGGGTTATGTTACGTATTGATTCAGTTTGATATTCTTTCATGAAAGAGACCTTCCTTGCTCCTTATTATTATTTCTATGATAAAGACATGCAAACCTCAATTTTAAGCCAAGAGGTGATAAAAGTCAAAAAATTAGTGGCGAGGATGTTGAATAAGATTGTGAAACGATCATTTTTCGGGAGGTGGGAGCAACGCATGCGTCACCCTTACGAATTAATTTTATTTTCTTGGGGAAAAATAGGGGAGTGAAAATGAAACCTCGTTATTTTTCTATTAATAAACGCCCTCTAGGAAAACAGAGCGTAGCGGGGTTCTCAAGTTATTTTATGAAATTGGCGTTACTACTCAGACAATCCTGATGCTGAAGAGTGAGTCTGAGTAGTTACAAATTGGCACTGTTGAAATCTATTAAGTTACATGCAGCTCATTGACCTTGCGAAAATGGTAGCCGTAGATGGTGAAGGTGATCGCCAGGGGGAATTTCTTTGGGTAGTTGAACAGGGTCCAGAAGAATAACCGCCAGTAATGTGCCCGCTCTTTGCTTTTGATCCCAATCTCAACAATTGAGGTAAAGAAGGCGGCAATTTCCTGCCATTGCAATGTGACTGGGTGACGGGCGGGAGTGTAATCCTTGAGAAAGGTACGCACCCGTTCATAGAATCCTCTGGCGGAATAGATCGAGTCGAGGATCTTGCGATAACCCTTCTTAAGGAGGTCCATGTCCATTTTGGGAACGATATTGGTCTCCCCGTCCACATTGTCACCGGAATAGATCTTCCGGATGCGTCCCTCTCGCAGCATGCGCTGGTAAAGTTGGGTGCCAATCGGCGCCTGGAGCAGACCCACCATGGCGGTGACGATCCCACTCTCCTGAATGAAGTCGATCATGCGCTGAAAGATGGTCTCATCGTCGCTGTCAAACCCGACGATGAATCCCCCCATCACCTGCAATCCCATTTGCTGGAGTTTCTTCACAGACCCGACCAGATCTCGGTTGCGGTTCTGGCTCTTTGAGCATTCCACCAACGCCTGGTCATCCGGTGTCTCAATCCCAACAAAGACCTGGGTAAAGCCTGCTTGGACCATTAATTCGATCAATACATCATCATCAGAAAGATTAACAGAGGCTTCAGTGATGAACAGGCAGCCATTTTTCCCTTTGCGCCACTCGATCAGAGCGGGGAGGACTTCTCGTTTGAGGATGCGCTTATTGCCGATGAAGTTGTCGTCTACGATAAAGATTCCCCGGCGCCATCCCAGGCTGTAGATCTTGTCGAGTTCAGCGATCAATTGCTGGGTGGTCTTGAGGCGCATACGGTGTCCCAACAAGGCGGTCACGTTGCAGAAATCACAGTTAAATGGGCAACCCCGAGTGAATTGTAAGCTGAGGGAGTCGTAATGGCGCAAATCAATGAGCTCCCATAGGGGCACCGGTGTTTTGGTGATATCTGCAAATTCATCGGTTTGATACACTCGTTTCGGCTTACCGCGACCCAGATCTGAGAGGAATAGCGGCAAGGTGATCTCGGCTTCATTGAGAATCAGGTGATCAACTTCTGGAAAGGATTCTGGCTCCGCAGTGAACAGCGGTCCCCCTGCCACGATGACTTTTTGGGCTGCACGCGCCTGTTGGATAACCTCATTTGTCGATCCACGTTGGACGGTCATGGCACTGATCAGGATCATATCCGCCCAAGCGAGGTCCTTTTCTTGGAGGTGCGCTACATTCATGTCAACCAAACGTTTCTCCCAGGTACCGGGGAGCATAGCGGCTACAGTTAATAGCCCCAGGGGTGGGGAGGAGGATTTTTTACGCACAAATTTGAGCGCATGTTTGAAGCTCCAAAATGTATCGGGAAATTCCGGATAGACCAGTAATATTTTCATTTAAAACCTTGTGTCTCTTTCTTCAGTCATTTAGTTTTTTCCTTTTTATGCAAGCAAAGGGTCGCACGACTGGTGTTAACTTTGTTTGTTGCATTTTTCATTCACAAAACGTCGCAGCGTCCTTTTTTGATGCTTGCCATTAAAACCTCTCGCAAGAGATAAAGTCTCCGCTGTTTGCGTTGGCCTAATCTTCTGAGCAGTAAATGTGACCAAATAAAATAATTCAATTACTTCAGGGAATAAATGATGATGAGAAGTCAATAAAAAAATAAAGGTTTTACTTTTTTTCGTTTTCCTTGCAGCGGTGAGAAATTTTAGATAATGGTAGATAAATTCATTCTCTGGTAGAGGAAAACCGACCAATCAATTCTACCTCAAGATCAAGATATTTGTTGGTTTCCAAAAATGTCCGAGATTGATTGCATTGGTCGTTCTGTTTTGCTTTATTAACACCGGAATGCTGATTTAGATATAAAGTGAAAAATTTCTAACGATGAATGATCACTTTATGATAAGGAGACTCGGAAAATTCTCCACTATTTTGGATAGGTGTCGCCATGAAAAGGGATTTAGTGCTCACAGGGCGACACATTGCAGATGTTGATAGTAACGTATAATTGATTTAATCAATGGATAAATTTGTTTGCAGGGTGAAATAGTTCAAGAAAGGTCCTGCTGTGATGCTCACTCGTCCACTTGAAAATATTATTGGTGATCTAAATGTCACAACCAAAATCCTTGGTTTAAACGTCAGTGGCAAGAAAACGATCGCTGTTTACGGGGATATGAACGGCATGATCTATCAGCGGATGCAGATGGAAACCCCCGCAACGGCATCATTTTTGGAGGGATTTGACGCGGTCTGCAGCCTGGCGGATAAGTTGTTGAAGCTCTGCCGAGTCCAGGGGTTGAGCAGCCCGGAGGTGATCTCGCTGGCAATCAGTGGGCCATTGAATATCTCCAAAGGTATGATCCTCTCCCCCCCAGATTTGCCTAACTGGCAGGATGCACAACTCAGAGGGCGTCTGGCAGTGCGTTATAACTTGCCGGCTTTTATTGAACATCGCAGTCATGCTGCCGCACTGGCTGAGCATTATTTTGGTGCGGGGATTGGGGTAAAGAATTTGATCCTGCTGGATTTAGAACCTGTTGTGACGGTCGGGATTCTTTTGCAGGGTGTGATCTATCATGGCGATAACGACGCGGCAGGGGATATTGGGCGGATGCGGATGACCAGGGGCGGACCTGCGGGATTGGGTGAACCTGGCTCGCTGACAGGATATGCCAGCGGTTTTGGCATGGCGGAACTCGCCAGTTTGCGATTCCCGGAACGGTGGCCTACACCACCCCAGCCCTATGACCTTGTCCAGGCTGTCAACGAAGGCGAACAAGAAGCGTTGACTGTTGTTGGCGAAGCAGCGGATCACCTTGGCAAAGCCCTGCTCTGGATAATTTTCACCCTTGACCCGGAGTTGGTGATCTTTGGGCATCCAGGAGATGTGTTGGGTGAAGCGTTACTCTCACCCCTGCGCGACGCTGTTTTGTTTCATGGCGGGGGTGAGGCGCGCCAGCTGCCCCTATTGGCACTATCAAAACTGGGAGCGAAGCTGGATGATACCGCTGCCTTGATGGCTGTGATTGATCCGTTTAAGAGGTATCACACCTGATAAAATTGTAACAACTCGCATGACCATTAAGCATATTGAAATCGATCGGCATAAAACACTATAATCTAAAAAAAGGATTATTTCTTCAAGGAGCACTATGAAAACACCGATATCCTCTCGAGAGCGTATGTTGGCAGCTTTGAATTGCCAAATGCTGGATCACCCACCGTGCAGTTTTATGATTTTTGGTGCCTTACTCCAACGCGCTGATTCCTACATTGATTTTGTTGCACGTGAACTGGCGCTTGGGCTGGATGCTGTGGTGATGATCCCTCCCAGACCCCCTGTGGTTAAAAATGACCATTACAACCTGCATGGGATGTCGGTCTCTTATGCGCCAGAAGTGAGGATTAAAGAAACGGTCACCCATCCCCCGGAGGAGGATACGCCAGTTTTGGTTAAAACCTACCATACACCCGCTGGTGACCTGACAGCTCAGGTGCGCCAGACCTCGGATTGGCGTTGGGGGGCGCATGTGCCCTTTCTGGATGATTATCTTATCCCCCGTTCAAAGAAATTTATCGTCGAAAATCCTGAGGACCTGGCAGCCTTTCAATATCTGCTTGTACCGCCCACAGAGGAAGAAATTGATGCGTTTCATCGCGAGGCTGAACCGGCGATCGCTTTTGCTCGGGAACATGGATTGCTGCTCACCGGTGGTTGGGGTGTGGGGATGGATATGATCGGCTGGGTGCACGGTCTCAGCGATCTGGTTTACGATGTCTACGACCGCCCAGATTTTGTGCAAGACCTATTCTTAATGATCTCAGACTGGAATCGCCGGCGTATGGAAGTCATGCTTAGCGCGCCAATAGGTTTGTATTTAAAACGTGCCTGGTATGAAAATACAGATTTCTTCACACCCAAAAACTGGCAAGCCCTGATCCAACCCGAGCTGCGTAAGGATGTAGACCTCGCCCACCAGGCGGGGGTGAAATTTGGATACATCATCACGGATCATGCTATGCCTTTGTTGAAACTTATTGCTGAGACGGGTGTGGATGTGATTGTCGGCATCGATCCACATACCTATGACCTGGAGAAGACAAAGGCTATCCTGGGCGGAAAGGTGTGTTTATGGGGTGGGGTGAACGGTCACCTGACGGTTGAGCAGGGCACGCCAGAAGCTGTAAAAGGGGAGGTAGTCGCGGCACTGGACTCCCTGGGTCCGGACGGTTTCATCCTGTCGCCGGTGGATAATGTGCGGGAGGACACCCCTCTAGCAATGGAAAACGTTAACACCCTGATCAAGACCTGGCAATCCTTAACTGCTCAGGGGTGACAGATTAATAAAAGGAGGTTGTATGAATTTTTCTAAACGCAAGATCATCGATGGGCATATTCATTATGCCCATTATGCTTATGAGGAGTCATTGATGTCGATCCTGGGAGAAGCCGGGATCGAAAAACTGGCTGTTGTGTGCACACCCGATGAAAAGCGACTGAGTCTGGTGCCGGACGCCTTGGTTTTGAAGGGTCAACACCCGGATAAGGTGTATGTCTTTGGGGGCTTAGATATTTCTCCCCTTTTTATGGCGCCCGACATCGCCGGCGAGGCATTTGCGGGTTATGTGGACCTCTTGACTGAGATGGGCGCCGATGGGATCAAGATGATTGAGGGTAAGGTCCAAATCCGCAAACAGCTGCCAATCCCGGACTTTGATGATCCCGTGTATGCGCCCTATTGGGAAAAGATGGCTGCCAGCGGAACGCCGTTGATCTTTCATGTCAACGACCCTGAGGAGTTTTGGGATCCCGACAGGGTGCCCGATTGGGCCGTCAAGATGGGCTGGTTCTATGGTGATGGCACCTATATCAACAATGAGGAGCAATACCGTCAGGTGCTAAATGTTTTGGATCGCCACCCGGATCTCAAGGTCAGCTTTGCGCATTTCTTTTTCCTGTCCTCCCAGTTGGAACGGCTGGGGGAATACTTTGATCGCTATCCCAATATGCACGTCGATCTCGTCCCCGGGATCGAGATGTATCATAATTTCTCAAAGGATCCAGAAGCGGCCCGTGCGTTCTTCCTGAAATACCAGGACCGGATTATATTTGGCACAGATATCGGCGCGCGAGCATTATTAGGCGATCGAGAAGCGGGAATCGAGCGTGAAGAAAGCCTGGCCCGGATTGAGGTGGTACGCAGTTTTCTTGAAAAAGATGGACCTTTCAGCCTTTCCCATGAAGGATTTTTGTTCGGCGATAAGAAGGTCCTTTTTCAAGGGATCCATTTACCCGATGATGTTTTGGATAAGATTTACTTTAAAAACTTTGAAGCCTTTGCGGGTGAGCAGCCTAAGCCGTTAAACCCCGAAGTGATTATCGAAGAATGCCAGCGGTTGGAGATGATGATTAAGGCTATGGCAGAGCTCCAACCTGGCATGGCTGGCGATACATCATCCGTCAAAGCTGCTCAGCATTTCTTTTCAGGTTTGTGGTCAACCATCTGATTGGATGGGTTTTAGTTTCTAGGAGGTAGTCCAAAATGAAGACAATTAAACGTTGGCAAGAGCCGATCTACGCGATTGGTGGGTTCGGTCCTGGATTTATGTATCAAATTGTGATGACCTACCTGCTTTATTTCTATCGTCCCGCGCTTTCACGGGTGGAAATGGGTGCCATTGTGTTTGCCCCTGCCGGAGCCTATGCCTTTGGGATCCTGGTAGCGCGCATCTTGGATGGCGTGGTGGATATCCCCATTGCCACCTGGACGGATAACCTCAAAAGCCGTTGGGGTCGGCGTCGCCCCCTGATGGTGCTGGGATTCATTCCCACCATTCTCAGTTTCCTGTTGCTATGGTATCCCCCCCTCACCGGCTCGCGGCTTGGGGCGGAGGGGCATTGGGGCAATGCTGTTTTTGTGGCTGTTGCCAGTTCCTTGTATTTCTTTTTTCATACACTGATTGTCGTGCCCTACCTGGCTTCGCTTTCAGAGATGGTGCCGGATGAAGAATCAAGGGTGCGGGTGGCAAGCTGGCAGACCGTTTTTAATACCGCAGGTTATGTGCTGACCTTTGTCGTGGCGCCGATTCTATTTGATCGGTGTGGCATTCGCGGCACAATCTGGCTGTTAGCGCCGGTCTTTCTGTCCTTCCTCGGTCCAATCCTGGTGATCAAAGAGTCATCCACGCTCGAAACGAAAGGTGCGCCGGAATCTAGAGCCGCGGATGTACCCCTCTGGCAAAGCGTCAAAATGACATTGAGCAATCGCACCTTTCGGATCTATATGCTGTCTGTGGCGACGTTTTACTTTGGACTGCAGTTCTTCCTGGGTGGGATTGCGTTTATGGCAGCCGATATGATGGGCTTGAGCGATTCCCAGCTGGGTTTGATGAATGCGGCCGCCTTTGCACCAGTGCCGATCATGCTGATCCTCTTCAACTGGTTGGTCAAGAAGAAGGGCGCCAAGTGGGCATTCCGGTTGGGGTTGCTGGTCTTTGCTGTGGCCATGCTGCTGTTCCCATTAGGCTGGACAAAGCTGAACCTGCCCATCCCGCCCTTCCTGGTTGGCGTGATCGCCGGGGCGATTGGCAGTTTCTCCATCGGTGTTTTCTTTACGATCCCCTATGCCTTCCCTGCACAAATTGCAGCCACGGAAGCCCAGGAAACAGGTAAAGACCGGGCCGGGATGTATTTTGCCGTGCAAGGTGTGATTAACCAGTTCATGGGTGGGATAGCCGGTGCGATCCTGGCGTTGCTCTTGGATTGGCGCCTGGGTGTGGTGGCGGTTGGGCCGATCGTCGCTCTGACTTGTGTGCTGGCTTATTTCTTCTTCAAGCCATACCCGTTGGGACAGCCTAAGGGAAGGTAATCGCAGCATACCTTTGGATGAACATTCCTATGCCGTAACTGGCGGATTAAGGCTGTCTCTGATTGGATCAGCCTCTAAAATCCTTTAATTCTTTAAATAGGAATTAAGTGAATCAGTGTTCTCACTTCCAGTAAACTTACCCCCTTCGTTCTGGAATCCTTGCCACTGTCATTCACTGGAGTCTCACTGGACAGTATAATTTTGGCTATGAAATCCATTTTCGAACCAGGTTATCTGAAAGTGCTTGAAAAGGGGGAACTCGAAAAACGCCTTCAACTTGCTAATCAGCATCTCAAGCATTGTGATGTTTGCCCCTTAAATTGTGGTGTGGATCGAACCGCCGGTGAGCTCGGGGTTTGTCAAACCGGCGAATATGCCCAGGTAAGCAGTTATTTCCCGCATCATGGGGAGGAACGCCCCATCAGCGGGGGGCGAGGCTCGGGGACAATCTTCTTTACACGTTGTAATTTACACTGTGTCTATTGTCAGAACGCGGATATCAGCCAGCTGGGCTTTGGCGAGGAGGTGGATCCACATGACCTGGCAGACATCATGCTAACCTTGCAGGGCATGGGATGCCACAATATCAATTTGGTTTCCCCGACTCACGTTGTCCCGCAGATATTGGCGGGGGTATACATCGCCACGCAAAACGGATTGAGCATCCCGCTTGTTTATAACACCGGCGGGTATGATGCACTTGGGATGTTGGCCTTGTTGGATGGCGTCGTGGATATTTATATGCCCGATATGAAATATGGCGATGAAGCGATCGCCAGGAAATATTCTCGGGTGAAAGACTACCCGCGCATCAACCAGAGTGCGGTTCTGGAGATGCATCGCCAGGTGGGTGACCTGCAGATGGATGCAAGGGGCGTTGCCAGTCGTGGGCTGTTGGTGCGCCACCTTATCTTGCCGGATGACCTGGCGAGCAGCGAGGCTATCCTTCAATTCATGGCGGAAAAGGTTTCAAAAACAACCTATCTAAACATTATGGCGCAATATCATCCCGCTTTTAAAGCGCGGGATTATCCCGAATTGAACCGGCGGATAACAAGCGAGGAGTATCAACGTATGATAAACTTGGCAAAAGAATATGGTTTAACGCGTTTGGATTTGAGATAAGCATAAATTGAGCATTTTGTTGCGCGCTTAATTTCTGATCATTCGGAAAATTTTTATTATGCAAACCGATCTTTTACCGCATCAATCAATTGGAATTTTTGATTCTGGCGTGGGTGGGCTTTCCGTCCTGCGGGCGATTCGGCAGGCGCTGCCATCTGAAACCATCCTTTATTTCGGTGACCAGGCACATATTCCCTATGGGTCACGCTCAAAGGAAGAGATTCAGGGTTACGCTGTCGGGATTACTCGTTTTTTACTGGATCTCGGTGCCAAGGCGATCGTGGTAGCATGTAATACAGCGTCTGCAGCGGCCTTACGTGAGCTGCGGTGGCTGTTCCCCGGGGTGCCTTTCGTGGGCATGGAGCCGGCGGTTAAACCTGCAGTAGAAAACACGCATACGCGCAAAGTGGGTGTCTTGGCCACACCGACGACCTTTGCTGGGGATCTGTACGCTTCGGTGGTCGAGCGCTTTGCCCAGGGTGTGGAAATCTTCACGAGCACCTGCCCGGGCTTGGTGGAGCAAATTGAAGCCGGCGATCTGACGGGACCCCGCACACAGGAAATTCTGGAGGAGGCTTTGATGCCGATGTTGGCGGCGGGGATTGATACGGTTGTGATGGGGTGTACCCACTATCCCTTTGTGATCCCCATGATCCAAGCCATGGCAGGTTCTGAGGTGTTGGTGATTGACCCGGCGCCAGCCATCGCCCGTCAGGTGCGACGTTTGCTATCGGCGAATGGGATGCTCAATCCGGGTGATTTACCCGGTGGTTTGCAGTTCTATACCAGTGGGGATCCTGAAAGCATGGGGGAATTGCTGCCGCTTTTACTGGGTGAATCTGGACCTGTCACCCAGGTGATGTGGCAAGCTGACCAGACTGTGCAATTACCTTAATGGGAATATAAGCACCATCCATCACGTTGAATAATGACGTGTGATTTCCTGGCCCGATCATTGAGTCCAGATAAGGCTGATTTTTAGCTAATAAAGAGGTTTTGGATCTAAATATTCCGCCGCTATTTATTCATCACGAACGATGGTCGAACCAGAGCTGCCATTTGGGCGGGAGGTGACAACCTGATCGCCTTTTTCAAGGGTGCCGACATAGCGACTCAGCCCAGCGAACACCTGCCACCCACTCAGCACCAGCGGGAAGGGCTGAGCTACACCGATCCATTCGCCGTTGTATTTGCGCGCGAAATGCAGATGGGTGCCAGTCGCCTGCCCTCCTTCACAAGAAGGATGCCCCACTGGATCATCCTGATTGAGCCAGATGCCGGCAGGCACGCGGTCTTTTTCGGCTATATGCTGGTAAATCAAGACCCAACCAGTGCCCTCATCCCCATCCCCATCCAGGTCAATCGCTACCACGCTGCGATCGGAACGAACGACCAGGCCTGGCGCAGCCGCTGTCCCCCAACGCGCGGAGACCGCACATTGTGGTTCCCCAGTGATCGGTGCAAAATCCAGCGCGCCCCAGGGTGTACCGGTCTGCCAGTCGCTGTGCGGACCGCCGGTCAGGCTCCAATACTCCCCAATCGGAAAGGGCAGCGCCAGGTTGGGTTGTTGTGCAGTGTGCAGGAGATAGGGCTCGCCAAAAGCAGACCGAGACCAGGGGTCGCCAAACATCTCCTGGTAAAAGAGTAGAAAGGAGGAGGATCCGAATAAATTCGTCTCCCAAAGTTCTCGTGAGTAAAGTGTGGCAAACAAATGCATCAGGGCGGTGCTGCCGGCGTTTAAACCCGGTGAGAGACGTGCGCTACCACCGCTATAGAACGTCAACTGGGTTCGGGTGCCGTCCCGCCAGCCGTAAAAGCCCTGGGCAAGCAATTTGGCGGTGATCATCAATTCATTGTATAGTCCTGAATCTGTGGCGCCATACCCGATAGGAAAGCGGTTTTTCTCCGCATTGGGGGGGTGCCCTAAAACCCAACCCGATCGAAATTCCAGAAAAGCCAGCAGCAAGCGGGGATTGGTGCTGGAGGCGATGGCAACATATTGGACGATATCCGGTCCCTGGATAACCTCCCCCCGAACTGGCTCTGAGTAAGACGCAAGGAACCCACCCGCCTCGTAGGCAAAGGCGGCTGCG
>CAZWDG010000024.1:0-12016 GCA_964633075.1 uncultured Candidatus Brevefilum sp. | reverse complement strand
CCTGGCGCATATGTCTTGATGGTTATTTGTCACTACGAGCGAAGCGTGGTAGTCTCGATCCTGTGCATGGTGATTGGTGAATGGTAAAGAACCTGGCGTGACGCCTGTTACTGCAAGCGAAGCAGTCTCGGAATGATTGTGGCAAGCTTATTAAACAGGCATTCACTGAAAAGGCCGGATATCCCTTACCATTCTGCTAACACTTCGGGTACTTTGGCGTCGCACTCTCCTTCGTCGGATGTTCCCTCGTTAAGACAGTCAAGCTTCCGATGCAATTTACAAACCCACCCTAATTCTTAATCCCTGGTACCTGATACCCCATCTTCCATTCGCATTGAAAATCACAATAGCCTAGGATTATAATGAAATTGTCGATGGATTGACGTCTCTATCGAAAGGAGATCAAGGGTGTCGTATCAACTTAATCATCAAGAACAAAAAATGGCATCAAAAGCCAGGCGACTTTCTACCTGGCTGCGCCTGACAGGGATTGTATTCCGGGTTTTGATCATTTTAGGTTTGATCCTATTGATTCTGGTCATCATCGCCTTGATTTTTACAGCGCTATTTAAATCGTGGATCCTGGTAGTACCATTCGCTCTGATCACGCTCGGGATCATGATTGCCCGGGTTGAATATCGTTTGCATAAGCGTTTAAATCCAGAGGATAAACAAGAACTGTCCCAGACGATAAACAACAACAATCTCTGAATGAACCGGTGGTATTTTTAAGAATTTAGTAAGCTGCAATGGATGGTGACGATATATTGATGGATGGATGTTTTCTGGGTTATATGGGCAGTTGCCCATGCGCAGAGTAAAGATAGTATCCTAGGCACAGATCCCCCTTGATTTTTCATGTTAAAAGAACTTCTGGACCTCTCCGCTATGAAGGTCATTTTTTATTGGTTTATCAATTGGTTCACAGGAGGCAATGATGACGATCATTGGCAGGATCAATTTAGACGATATCATCTAGCAAATTTGAATGCAACTGGCGAAAGTTAACTGAAATGAGGTGCGCATCACAGCAAGAAATTTGCAACCGCTTGGTCCGACCAATTCAACCGAGGTTGAAAATTGAGCTCAGCAACAGCGCAATGGCTACCAGACTGATCAAAAGGGTCAATCCGGAGCCAAGAATATTTTGAAAGCCCTTATTCTTCCATTCCCCCATCAAGGGCTGATTATTGGCAAGTTTGAGCACCAGAACAAGCAGGATGGGGAGGAATAGGGCATTCAGCGTTTGAGAGAGCCACATGAGGGGAAATAATGGAATGCCAGGGATCAAAACAATGATGACGCTGATGGCAATAATCCCTATGTATAGGGCGTAAAACACCGGCGCATCTTTGTACTTGCGGTTGAGACCTCGCTCAAACCCGAATGCTTCGCAGAAGGCATAGGTTGTTGAAAGTGGGAGCACAGCGACGGCCAAAAGGGAGGCGCCCAGTAAGCCGGAAGAAAATAAAACCCTGGCCCAATTCCCAGCCAGAGGTTCTAAAACCAAGGCTGCCTGTTCGGCGCTATCTACGGAGATTCCATGGATAAACAACGTTGCCGCGGTTGCGATGACAATAAATGCTGATATAACGTTCCCCCAGGTGGCACCGAAGGTCACATCGACCTTTGTGTATTTATAGTCATTGACTGCCAGACCTTTGTCCGCTACAGAGGCCTGCAGGTAGAAAATTCCCCAGGGTGTGATGGTTGTGCCAATCGTTGCCAGAACAGCAATAATGAAGGGGGTATCCCATTCAAAACTTGGGGTGACAGTAGCTGATAAGACCTCACCCCAGGGAGGATTAATTAAAAAGACTGTGACAATATAGCTGATGGCTGATAGGGAGAGGAACAGCAGAATTTTCTCAATATATTTATAAGATCCCCTCAGCACGGCCAGACTGACGATGATTGCAGCGAGCGGTGCTGCGAAATAGCGACTGATGCCAAACAATTCCGCTGAGGCTGCAATACCTGCAATCTGGGCGACGGTCGTGCCGAGGTTGGCAAGTATTAGGGAGAGCATCGCGAATGCGGTAACCTTGACACCAAAACGTTCTCTGATCAGGTCTGCTGTGCCTTTGCCCGTGACCACACCCATTCGGGCGGCCATTTCCTGGATGACAATCTCACCGATGGTCACAATCAAGATGATGGATAGAAATTGGTAGCCATATGTGGATCCCGCCATGGAATAAGTGGCAATGCCTGGTGCGTCATTATCCGCACTGGCGGTGATCAATCCTGGTCCGAGAACCGCCAGATAGATACCGATGCGTTGGAGCCATCCTGGGATTTTTAACTTTTTCATAAAAAATTACTCCCTTATTAAGTCTTAGAACAATCTCGGTAAACGTTTTTTCCAGGCTGTTGGTAAAACAATATCAATCGCATCATCAACTGTGACGATCCCCAACATTTCATTACTCTCCGGATCGATAACAGGGACGGATAATAGATCATATTTAGCAATGAGATACGCTACTTCCTTCTGCGGGGTCAGCGGTTCGACAGAAATTATTTGGGGTTCTTCCCATTGTTGAAGGTTGCTTCGGGGATTTGCCATGACCAAATCCCGCAAGGTGGCAATCCCTCGTAATTGGTGGTTTTTATCCAGAATGTGGACGTAGTACATAACCTCATCCTCATGGGCATCCTCCGATTGGCGTAAAAAATCCAATGCCTCTTGTATCGTAATGTCATCGGGTACATAGGCAAATTCAGTGGTCATGATCCCACCGGCGGAGTCCTCGGGATACATCAGTAATGTACGGACCTCCAGGGCTTCATCCTGTTCCATTAAACCAAGCAAGGTTTCACTCGTTCGATCAGGTAGATCAGCCAACAAGTCCGCAGCTTCATCTGGGTCCATTTCCTCCAGAATGTCCGCTGCCCGTTCGGGATTCAGGGTTGACAAGATCGTCATTTGAAGCTCTGGGGAG
Organism: uncultured Candidatus Brevefilum sp.; assembly: GCA_964633075.1. Taxonomy (GTDB): domain Bacteria; phylum Chloroflexota; class Anaerolineae; order Anaerolineales; family Anaerolineaceae; genus Brevifilum. The sequence goes on along the minus strand of CAZWDG010000024.1, from coordinate 9,071 downwards.
CTTTCCTCAAGCGTATCCGCCAGGTCTTGATCAGTAAACCCTTCAAGAATAGCTGTGGTGGTATGGCGGTCTAACTCGTCAACGATCGCAGCGATATCCGCAGGGGGCATTTTGACGATCTTATTCTGGGAGACGCTTAACCTTAATGGGTCATCGTGTTCGATGGATGCCACAAATTCCCAGGGAATGACGACGGGATCTGGGGCTTTGTTGAATACATTTCCCACGGCTCTGCCAACTTTTTCTAGTCCCAATCGTCTGAGGAGACCTGTGCCACTGACATCCACGCCAGTGAGCACAAATTGATCGCCAGCGCGTGCAATTTGAAGGTCGTTGACCCGAACCAACCGCTTACCTTCGGTATCAACAATTTGCTGGTCAAGGACGCGATCCAGGAGAGGAAGTTCATGACCGCTTGGCGTATAGGGTTTTATACGATCCGCGCCCACTTTTAGCGTGATACTAGGCCAGAGACTGGCAATTTGTATGGCTGAGATATACTCGAGCCCTGCTGAATTTTGCTTAAGTGATAATGCGGCGATGGGGGGCATTTTCTTTTCGGTTGCATCGATGAGAATGTCATTTAATTTCCCAACAATGCTGCCATAGCCATCCCACACATTTTGATTGATCAATTGACTAAAATAAATCATCTCTCACCTCTTTTCTTGATGAAGCTTTATTGGTATCTGATTAATCAAAAAACAGGAGCCTGATACACACAAGCTCCTGTCACTTCTAAGAGGTGAAACAGTCGTCTATATCTGTATCTGGCAATCCTTGATGGTTCTTACAGGTTGGTCGTCGCAAGAACTATCACTATCTATTGAATTGGCTTCCGTATTTTCTGTCATTATTCCTAAATTATTTTTTAAACTTCCTTATTGATGCATAAGAATTTATGTAATTTGAAAATTCTAAACAAATGCATATCCGTAAGCTATTATACTCCTAATTTTAACTGAATGAAAATCAAGACGTCATTTTCCATGGGATGAAAAGAGGTTAGTTATGATTTTTCAGAAATCAATCTGGGTTGGAATTATAATTGTTCTGTCTTGGTAGCGCAGGTTAAAACTTGCAGATAGGAAACTGGGCAATGGAAGTCATCAAGTGGCTATTGGAGGGGGATCCGTGGGTGGTGTATCACACTCGAATCGATCTTTTACATGAGGATCGAGAGTCGCCACAAGTTCAGAAAGCACACAATGAAATTATGGTGCATGAAAATATCCTAAGACTCATCGCTGAGCTGACATCCTGGCCAGGAGAAGCCCTGAGAAATCATAAATCCTCTGGAAGCCTGTTGCATAAATTGACCTTCTTGGCAGATTTGGGTTTTCGAAGTGATGATCCCCAAATTGCACCAATCCTCCAAAAGATAAAGAGTAACGCCGCTGAGGAAGGGCCTTTCCAGATCATGGTAAATATCCCCAAAGCCTTTGGGGGAACGGGCGAAGATGGATTAAGCTGGATGCTTTGTGATGCCAGTTCCACACTTTATGCATTAGCCGAAATGGGGGAGGTTGATGACAAAAGTGTAGTCTCTGCTGCTAACTATCTAGCAGGCTTGGTTAGGGAGTCAGGGGGCTGGCCATGTGCTGCTTCATCCAAATTAGGGAGATTTAGAGGACCTGGTAGAAAGGGTGATCCTTGTCCTTATGCCACGTTGCTGATGGTGAAAGCGCTGATCCCATTCGGGGAAAGGTATTCACGGGAGATCCAGTTGGGCGTGAGTACCCTGTTGGATTTGTGGGAAAGACGTCGTACTGAAAAACCCTACCTTTTCGCAATGGGATCTGGGTTTGAAAAACTCAAAGCACCCTTGGTCTGGTATGACTTCCTCCACGTCTTAGAGGTGCTTTCCAGGATTGAAGATATGCACCAAGTGTCAGCCATGGAGGAAATGGTGAAGATTGTTCGTGAAAAAGCTGATCCAACTGGTCGCTATCGCCCCGAATCTATCTGGATGGATTGGCGCGGGTGGGAATTTGGTCAGAAAAAGGAACCTTCTCGTTGGCTGACATTCCTGATCTATCGCATGATGAACCGATTCGGACTTGATTGATTATTAATATGAAATAGGGGACATGCAAGGTTTTATTACCCTTGTTTGGTTATGGTTAAGGCCATTTCCTATTGACAAAGAATCCCTTGAGGGTATAATAGACATATGAATAAGTGCTCATATATTCAGGAATAAATCATGGATCACACAATTATTTCATTATCCGAAATTAATGAAGCTCTCCTTTCGAATGGGACGATATTCGCTATGGCGGAGAGTTTTAAAGCCTTAGGTGATCCAACGCGCCTGCGCATTCTGGCCTTGCTTTTTGAGGAAGAACGCAGCGTGGGAGATCTGGCAGACCATCTCGAGGTCTCACAAAGCGCCGTCTCACACCAATTGCGCATTCTACGTGCGCTGGATATGGTGCGTTACCGCAAAGTGGGGCGTGAGGTGTTCTATGCCCTGGCAGATGAGCATGTGCGCGACGTTTTGATCCGGACACTCGAGCATATTTTACACGACAGAGGTTGATTTTTCATCATGGCTGAAACAAGACTGAAAATTACTGGTTTGGATTGTATCGAGTGCGCCAGAGGCTTAGAGGCTTCGATTGCGAAATTGCCCGATGTTCAAGAGGCAAAATTGCATTTTTTTGACAGCACTTTGATCGTTCGGGGGGATGTGAAGGATAAAGAACTGCGAAGAATGATCACCAGCCTCGGGTATAGTGTGAATGATGGAGGGGAGGCAAAAAGAGCACCTGCCGATGAGCCTAATGCGCTGTTAGGATTTTGGCGTTATATCCTTCAACGAATTGAGACTCAAATGGCCTTGGTGGCGGGCCTGGTGGTCCTGCTCTCTTTTGTAATTAGCTGGTTGGGTCTCCCGGGATGGGTTATGATCAGCATGCAGATTGGGGCATTGATCCTGGCAGGTTGGCCGATTGCTCGGAGCGGGCTGGTTAACCTGTGGGTCAATCACAGCTTCAACATCAATTTCCTGATGACCCTCGCCGGGATTGGGGCGGTGGTGATCGGGGAATATGCTGAAGCCGCATCCCTGATCTTATTATTTGATCTGGCGGAAGCTTTGGAAGGTTTTACCAATGATCGGGCGCGCGGTGCGCTTTCAGGTTTGACCACCTTGACCTCCACGCATGCTGTCAAACTCGCGGATGGGCATGAGAGCCTAGTACCGGTGGAGATGCTTGCGGTGGGCGACACGATTTTAGTGCGACCTGGTGAGCGCATCCCATTGGATGGGGTCATCAATGAGGGTGAGAGTGACATCAACCAGGCACCCATCACAGGGGAGAGCATGCCGGTTTGGAAGGGTCCCGGTGACCCGGTCTTCAGCGGTACGGTGAACGGGAATGGCCAGTTAATCCTAGAGGTCACGCACCTGGTGGGGGACAGCACCCTCCATCGCATCATTGAGATGGTAACGGAGGCACAGTCTCGGCATTCTCGTAGCCAGAAATTCATCGATAAATTTGCGAAATATTACACGCCTGCCATGGTGATATTGGCAGTATTGATTGCAATCATCCCGCCACTTTTTTGGGGCGCACCTTTCCTGAATGGATTAGATGGAACGCGTGGCTGGCTGCACCGTGCACTGGTTTTGCTGGTAATTAGCTGCCCCTGTGCCCTGGTGATCTCCACACCGGTGACGATGGTAGCAAGCCTGGCAAGGGCTGCCAGGGAAGGGGTTTTGTTCAAAGGGGGTATTTTTGTGGAATCCTTGTCAAAGATCAAGGCTTTTGCTTTTGATAAGACCGGCACCCTCACCCGTGGCGAACCACAGGTTGTGGATTGCAGGGACCTGGGTTGCCAGGGAGAACTTGGTTGTGAAACCTGTGATGATATGATCGCCCTGGCCTATGCCCTGGAGCGTCACAGCAACCACCCGTTAGCGCAAGCAATATCTCAAGAGGCTGAAAGACGCGGGGTAACGGAGAAATATCCCCCTGCGAAGGAGTTAGCCACACGAGGGGGATTGGGCCTTGAGGGCTTAGTCAACGGGATGCAAATGACGGTTGGAAGCCTTAAGCTCTTTGAAGAGGAACACAACATCCCTGATGTGATTCATCAATGGGTGGATCAAGCGGAATCTGAGGGCAAAACCGCCATGCTGCTGTGTGATGGTGAGAGGGTGCGTGGATTTATCGCCGTGGCGGATACTCCCAGGCATGAATCCCATGAGGTGGTCCAAAAATTACGGGCGATGGGCAAACACACTGTCATGTTGACCGGTGACAACCCGACTGTGGCGGGTGTCATTGGGGAATCGATTGGGTTGGATGATGTCCGGGCGGGTCTGCTGCCAGGTGAGAAGCAACAGGCAGTCACAATCTTACGAGAGGGATATGGAACCGTGGCAATGGTAGGTGATGGGATCAATGACGCCCCGGCACTGGCGTCCGCTGATCTGGGGATTGCCATGGGGGGCAGTGGAAGTGCGCAGGCGATGGAAACAGCGGATGTGGTGTTGATGGCAGATGATATCCAAAAATTGCCCTATGCGATTAAGCTTTCGCAATTTGCCAACCGTTTGATTTTGCAGAATATTGTCTTTAGTTTGGTCAGCAAATTGACCGTTGCCGTCATCGCATTTTTGGGATATGCCCCCTTGTGGCTGGCTGTTCTGGCGGATATGGGCGTCTCCTTATTGGTAACGCTGAATGGGTTAAGGGCTATGCGCTTTAAGGGGTGAGGGATGGTATAGCATTAAGAAAAACCAGCCCCAACATTTTATCCAGGAGTGCAGTCTTTAGGCTGCGATTTTTCAGTCTGATGTTGGGGAGGGTTTTCTCTATCAGGAAGGTGATTCGCATTGAGACAAAAGGATTGTCACGTAGGATCGCTTCGCAGCCATACATGACCTACATTTTATCTTGGGCAAATCCCGCAAATAAGGGGATCCAATTAATTTCCTGGCGTTTATGATCCTCTTCAATTGCTTCAAAGGTGACCTTAAGCCTGTGTGGATAGTCTAATGCATTGAGACAAATCTCTGCTAAATCTTCTCGGCTGAGGGTGCCCATCAGGTGATCACCCTGGTCGAAGATCAAACTTCGTTTTTGACCAGGTGTATCTTTAAGCCCGCCCGGTCTGATAATGGCATAATCCACCCCGCTCTGCCTAAGGACATTTTCCCCTTTTAATTTCCAATCCAAGACCTTGCCAAAACAATTTAAGGGATGAGCAGGATTTGTCACTGCGATTGATGAGATCAAGATGAACCGGCGAACGTGTTGTGTCTGCGCGGTTATTAACAAGTTTGCCACACCCTGGTAATCAATGTATTTGGGGCTGTTCTTACCCACAGGTGCCCGTGAACCGATGGCAGAAATGACCGTGTCCACACCGTGCATGGGTGATAATAGGCTTTCAACCTGGCGAACATCCCCTTGATGGTAGCTGACCTCCTCACCTAAAATCTGTTTTGCTGTGGAAATATCCCGCACAAGTGCGTGGGGCTGAATGCCATGCTGAAGCAATTGACTGATGATAATCCGACCTGTGCGTCCCGTCGCGCCAGCGACCAGAATTTTTTGATTCATTTGTTTACCTGTAAATTAAAATAATACCAATAAAAATGTTGCTGTTTTTGTTATAAGAGTTAGCGATTCAACCCATCCACAATGTCCAAGATTTCCTGGTTGGTTGGAATGTCTGACATAGAATTCGAATAGTGCACAAATCGGGCGATCCCTTGTTTGTCGATGACCATCTGGGCAGGAATACGACCGAATTTGAGCAGGTTGACTTCCTGATCATATTGACCGGCAACAACATGGTCCGGGTCAGCTAAGCCGATGAAGGGCATATCATTTTTCTGCCAATATGTTTTGAACGCCTGAAGGGTGTCTGGACCGACGGCAATCACAACGGTATTCCTTTGGACAAATTTCTTATAATCCAGGCGCAACTGCGCCATGTGCCTGCGGCAATGGGGTCAAAAGAAGCCACGGTTGAATACCAGGTAAACGTTCTTATTCCCCTGATAATCTGATAAGGTGACTGGTTCCCCTTGCGTGTCCACCAGGGTGAAGTCGGGCGGCCTCTCTCCTAACATGACTCTTTTGCTGCTCATCATTTTCCTCCGGTGATTGTTTTTAGAAAACCATTGACGGCTTCCATAAATGCCTCTGGGCATTCCTCTTGTGGAAGATGACCGCAATTTGGAAGCACGGTTAATTTTGCGCCAGGGATATCTTCAGCCAACTGGATACTGTTTTCAACCGGAACAATTCGATCATCGTCACCAGTGATAACCAGGGTCGGGACCTGGATTCGACCCAGTTGCCCTGCCAGGTTTGTCGGTTGCGTTGCCCGGGTGTGTTCCCACAGGGCTCGGTCCCAGTTATCTGCCATGAGGGGTTTTCGATATCCCGCGATGATCTCGGGTTGCGCTTCGATCAGGCTGGGATCATGCCAGGCGTTTTGGATAAAAGACTGGCCTTGATTGCCAGCCAGCCGACGAGCGATCAGGGGGCCGAGATGATTGACTTGTGGGGTTTGTAAAAGCCAATTTAGAAACGGTGAATCTGGCATGGTCTGGTAGATGGCAGCGTCCACCTGAATCAAGGCCTGGACTCGTTCAGGATAAGCCAGCGTAAAGGCGGTTGCCAGGGTGCCCCCTGCGGAATTGCCGACCAGGATCGCCCGTTCCACATCCAGGACGTCCATCAAACCCAGCAGGATGGCCATGTTGCTTTCTTGAGAGTAAGGATTGATGCCCTCCCATGTCAACGGGCGTTCAGTCAGGCCAAAAGCCGGTCGGTCATAGGCGATCACGGTGCCGTTAGCCGCCAGGGGCTCCATCACCTCTCGCCAGGAGAAGGTGCTGGCGCCAAAACCATGGAGCAGGATCAAGACCGGCTCACCTGACCCAGTGCGCTTGTAATGCACGTTGAGATTATTGATCGTCACGAACTGACTGTCAGGATCAGCCAGGCTTTGAGGGGGCTGGGTGTTCTTGAGTGGGGATACGGGCACAAAAAAAGGCCCCACAATTAAAAGGAGCATCAGCGCTGCCAGGATGATCAGTGTGATTTTCAAGCCTTTTTTCATGATCATTTCTCTTAATTCAATCTTGTAATGTGTTCAAAAATTCCGCCGTCGCTGCAACGACTTGGGCTTGTTGGTCGGTTTTGGTAATCTCCAATGGTCCGTCACCATTTTGTGCGCCATACCACCCAAAGCCGGCATGATTTCCACCCTGGATTTCCAGGAAAACGGAATTTTGAGGCAATTGGTCATATGAATTAAGTATATCCTGACGGGTTGCCAGGCCATCGTTGCTGGCAGTGATTGAAATCACTGCCAGACCGGAATTGGATAGATCTGTGCCCCCTGCTGGATAGGAAGCCCACAACACCAGGCCATCCACACGGTCAAGGTTGGCGTCTGCAAATTCTGCTGCCATAGCTCCCCCGAGGGAATGACCGCCAACAGCCCAGTTTTCGATTGTTGGGAAGGCATTGATGACGTCATTCGCTCGATTTACGCCCAAGAAGGCGAAGTTGAGGGGCATGGGCACGACCACGACGGAGAATCCCCTCTGAGCGATAGCCCTGGCATGCGGGGCATAAGAGCGATAGTCAACACGACCGCCAGGATAGAGGATCAAGCCTGTTTCAGCTAAAGAGTCGGTTGGGCTAAAAGTCATCCATCCATTGATCTTCTCATATTGAACATCTTGGGTGGACTGAAGGCTGTCGAGGGCTTGTGTTTCAGGTTTTGGAGGGGTGTTAGCCCAGACAAAGAAACCTGCAGTGCTTATGACCAGCAAAGTGAGCAGACCTAAAAAGAGAAATCGCCAGAATTTTTTCATATTATTCCTTGATGTTTTGCTTATAGCCTATTATAGGGGGAGGTGAGTGTCAATAGCAAGGGGAAAGGTTTTACATTGATGCATGAAAAATAGCATACGTTTCCAGACCGTATCTAACTCTGGATCAGTTCAAAATTGGATCATTTACCAATCATCACTCACCCTTCACGAGACCGAGAACAAGATGAAGGGTGCGATCTGGAAGGATAACTGCACTTTGCAAAGGCTATTTACAGTTTTTGCTTTCGGATCATCAGCTGGATTGAGGATTGTTCCAAAAATGAAAAGGGGTTTCATGATACAATCTAACCGTAATTGAACTTTGTTAGAACCAATATTTAGAGGAGGAATTAATCCCTATGGCACAAGAAACGTCGTTTAAGCTCACTTATGCGACCATGTTCACCCCACCGGAGGAATTACATACCCATTTTGCCGAGGCAATGGATGCTCTCAAGCAGAACCTGGGAGTGGAATATCCCATGTTCATCGGTGGAGAAGAGCGTTTCACAGAAGAAAAAGTCAAAGAATACTCACCGATTAATACCGAATTGCACTTGGCAACCTTCCAAAAGGGCGGCGTCAAAGACGCTGAGGATGCGATTGCTGCCGCGCGTGAAGCCTTTCCCAAGTGGAGTCGGATGTTCTGGGATGAGCGTGTGTATCTTTTACGCAAAGCCGCCGACATCATCGATCAGCGCCTGTTTGAAATTGGAGCGGTTGTAACCCTGGAGGTAGGCAAGAACCGGATGGAAGCCCTGGGGGACGTGGCGGAAACCGCCGAATTGATCCGCTACGCCTGCAGCCAGATGGAAGCCCATCGGGGTTACCGTGTTCCAATGGGGAAAGATCCACTGACTGGTTTTGATTCCACCAACACCTCAGCCCTAAAACCTTATGGTGTCTGGGTGGTAATCAGCCCCTTCAACTTCCCGGCTGCCCTCACAGGCGGACCCTCTGGCGCAGCCCTAACAGCGGGAAATACGCTGGTGATCAAACCCGCGTCTGTGACCACCTGGACAACGGCTTTGTTGGTGGATTGCCTGCGACAGGCTGGCATCCCTGATGGTGTCGTCAACTTCGTCTCTGGACCTGGTTCCACCGTTGGCAATGCCTTAGTGGAATCCAAGGGGGTCGATGGAATCACCTTTACAGGCTCCGTCGATGTCGGGATGGGCATCTATCGCACCTTCAGCCAGGGCGATTACGTGCGTCCGGC
>CAZWDG010000023.1:0-12301 GCA_964633075.1 uncultured Candidatus Brevefilum sp. | reverse complement strand
TGATAGCCTCTACATCTGGTGCGATTCGCGGGCGATGATCTCATCCTGTAATTCTTTACCGATGCTGGTGAAATAGGCGTTGTACCCTGTAACGCGTACCAGGAGGTGGCGGTAATCTTCGGGGTGCTTTTGGGCATCCCGCAGCATATCCGCATCCAGGATGTTAATCTGCAATGCGGTACCGCCGTTTTCGGCATAGCCGCGCAGGAACGCCTTGAATTTGGCTTTATGGGCGGGATCTCGCAGTAAAGCCGGGCTGAATGACATGGTGTGGCTGGCGCCATTGGGCAGCAGATTGATATACTCCTCCCAATCCCCGTTGGGCGCCTTGCCCCCCAGGGCTTTACCCACGGAATTGGCATTGGCTGTGGGACCGTTGATATCCGCACCGTTCACAGGGCAGATGGCATTTGATAGGAATTGTCCTTTCTTGCGCCCATCTGGGCTGGCGGGGAGAATATCCGCGTCAGCGATCCAGTAATTCCAGCTCAACATCCCGGGTCGGAATTGGCGATCGGTGAGTGTTGTCTTGTGACGCCAGGTTAACTCCGTCCAGGTTTCCATGACCTTGAGCGCCATAGCGTCCGCCTGATCATCATCCCGACCGTATTTCGGGGCTTTGTTCTTGGCAATCGCCTGTAAAACCTCATGTCCTTCCCAGTTATCCCGCAACGCTGTGATCAATTCCGCCATCCCGCAAACCTGTTGATCAAACACCAAATACTTGATTGCCAAAAGGGAATCGACTGTGGTAGCAAAGGTCACAGCCTCAATGGTAACAAAGCGCAGCTGCGCTCCTCCCTGGTTGACATCCTTGCCCGATTCCGCACATCCCCGCACGAGGGTTGAAAGGTAAGGCGTAGGGGAATAGGTGGCGCGCAGGGTTTCAGTGCGATCATATAAATCCACGGTGTGCTGGATGATATAAGCTGTTTGTCGAACATAAGCATCCCAAAATTCATCGAAGCTCACGAATTGGGTTGGGTCGCCTGTATCCGGTCCCACGCGTTCCATCGGGTCGCGTTTGCCCGTCATCGGGTCAATAAAGGGGTGCATATCATAACCACCGGTCAGGGCTAACTCAACCGCTTTATAGAGGTTCAAGTTATTGTCAACTGTCCCCGATCGGTCATTGCCGCACATGGTATTTTCCAGGCAGCCGACCGGTGCATAGTCATGGACATTACCCTCATGAATCAGGTCTTCCACACCCGCGCGTTTGGCTTGAAGAAGCATGCCTGCCATGGAGCGTTCGTCGAAATTAAGTAAAAAGGGCGAGCCCTGGCTGCTGGCAACCATATCGACCACCTTATCCATCAGGCGATCAGGCGTGTGCCGATGAAGGCGCACATTAGGCTTGGGCTCAAGGATCGGCGAAAGCTCGTCGATCACTTCCAGGATGGCATAGGTTAAGTCATTGGTCATATCCTGACCATCAGGTCCCAACCCGCCCAGGGTCAAAAGCTGTCCATAACCGGCAGTGATCCCCTGGTTGCCGCCCGTGCGGATCATAAAATCGTAAGCGGTGTTGGCGTGGATCCAGAAGCATTTCAGGATCTCTTTGCCAAATTCCCGATCCATACCCTCCTCCAGAGATTTTTTCCAGAGCGGGTAGAGATATTGATCAATCCGACCAAATGAGGTGCCAGGGCCGGGATAATTTTCATCAGCCATCACCAGCATGTGGGTCAGCCACAACGCCTGGACCGCCTGCCAGAAGGTTTGCGGTGGATCCCAGGGTACCTGAGCCAGGTTCTGAGCCATTTGCGCCAATTCCTCCCTCCGGATGGGATCGTCCGTTTTGGAGATCAGCGCTTTGCATAATCGGCTGTATTTATCTGCAAGATCGCGTGGTGTGGTGGCAGCGGTCAACATCCCCCGCAGTTGAGCGCCTTTTGCGCCGTACTTTTCCTCTTTTGTCAGGGCATTATAGAAATCCTGGAGCTCCTGATGAATATCAGAGAAACCCTTCTGGATCACACGTAGGTAATCAGGGATCAAATGCCCGCTGGTGCATCCTGCGTTGCCGTAACCATGATTGTGAAAATTCAACACCGATTGACGCAAGCCGCCTTTGCCTTCCACGATTTCGAGATAGGCTTTAGCCTGCTTCTCATCCAGACAGGTTGAGGTTTGTATATTAAAGCGTCCACCTGCGATCAGATCACCAGGGAGGAGCTCCTGGGGGAGATACTCGACCATCACCTGTTTATTAAACCAGGCTTTGCGTTCTACAATCGACCATTCCCAAAAATCGGGATGAAGGTCAACAGGGCGAGCAGATTGCTTAAATGCCCCTCGAAATGTTGGGAAAAAGGCATAAGTTTCCGGCACGATATAAAAGCTAAACTCCTCATATTGAAAGTCCCAGGGAGTGCCGGTTGTCCAGGCCGTGGCCTCATTATTCCAACGACGCCTGACGCCTGCAAAATAATAATCGCGCAGCCATTGAATGCGGGGGGAGAGATTTTCTGGCTTTTTGATGGCGTAGTGTGTTTGGGTTTGAGTAAGGGTTTGTCCCATTTTGGCTTCCTCCAAGATGATGGTAAATACTTCATGAATTATAGTATGAATCCAACAGCTTTATTTAATTATTATGTAACTACTCAGGCAGCCCTGCTGCTGAAGCGTCGCCCCTACCTCCCGAAAAACGATCCTTTCACACTGTTATTCAACACCCTCAAAGATGTACTTTGATCAAGGAGCGTGTATACTTGAGGAAAAAAGGAGATCTTGATGTCGCATAGCTTATATCAAGTGGATGCTTTTACTGATCAACCCTTCAAGGGCAATCCGGCGGGAGTATGCCTTTTGGCCGATGAAAAATCGGAGGGGTGGATGCAGTCTCTGGCAGCAGAGATGAATCTCTCCGAAACCGCGTTTTTACTCCCCGAAGGGGAAGGGTGGCGTTTGCGTTGGTTCACACCATTGACGGAAGTGGATTTGTGTGGGCATGCCACTTTGGCTAGCGCCAGGGTCTTGTTCGAGATCCATCCCGAATTGCGTGAAGAGGTGGTTCAATTCGAAACTCGTAGCGGAAAACTTCTGGCAAGATGGGTCGAGGGGCGTGTTGAGCTTGATTTTCCAGCGATGAGGTTCGATCCACTGACGGTAAATGCCCGTTTACCCGAGATTCTTGGATTTTACCCAATCGACGCTGTGTTTTCTGGCAATTACTATTTATTTGAAGCCGCCGATGAGGCGCTGATTCGCCAGGCGCAACCGCAGATTGCCGCCTTGAAAGCGCTCCCTATGCCAGAAGTCATCATCACGGCCAAAAGCGCCGATGATAATTATGACTTTGTGTCCCGTTTCTTTGCCCCACAGCTTGGCGTGGATGAGGACCCGGTTACCGGGTCAGCGCACTGTTTGCTGGCTCCGTACTGGGCAAAGAAATTGGGAAAACAAGCCTTTACGGCGTTCCAGGCATCACAGCGCGGTGGCATCCTCTACTTGCGTCTGGTTGAGGATCGCGTGCGAATTGCGGGTGATACGGTCATCATCTTTGTCGCAGAATTGATGGTGTAGACTCAGGCTTTTGGGTTATTTCGACACAATCGACCATGATTTTAGGCCAGCTTTTCATATTACTTAAGTGGCTTAAGGATAATCATCCATGCCTTGGTTTGATTCTTACCTGAGTGTTTTTGATAAGTTGATAGTGATCGTTTCTCTCGGTTCCCTGGAAGAGGATTTTCGCCGTTTTGGACAGATTTAAGTATAATCATGCCTACTGAACGAGAAGTTGAGGCGCGATGAAACGCATTTTATTGGTTATGATCCTATTCGGGTTGATGGTTCTGCCCGTAGATTGGGCGATCGCCCAGGAAGGGGACAACCCCGAAGGCACACGGGGCGATCCATATTTTGATCCTCCCCTGTGCCTACCCGGGAACCCGGCTGATGGCACTTGTTCCCTGTTGGGTCCTTCCCAAAAGGTGGCGGCATTGAAAGAAGCAGGGTTCCCCTATCCCCCTCGAGACCTCCCCGCCGCTGCGCCTCCCCCAGAGCTGGGCCTGATGCCCGTATTGGTCGCCAAGATCAACCTGCCCGAAAATGAACCCGCGCCCATTTATGGGTCTTTTGAGGATGCAGTGGTGGGGGTCAACCCGTCCGGTCAAATTAATCCAGGCAACCTGCGTTTCATCAGTTATATTTCACGTCAGGACTATAACGGCAAAGCCTATGTCCAGCTCAATACAGGTGGGTGGATGCGCGCCTCCCCAGCCGCCTATACCAACTTCCAGGGCTTGCTCTTCTTTGACAATCCTCGCAATAATTTTGGCTGGATCGTTGATCAAACCCCCAGTTATGTCTCCCCAGATTTTAACGCAGCTACTACCGGGCGGAATTATGTGCGCGAGGATATCATCCAGGTGTATTCAACCGTTGAGAGCGGCGGGGTATTCTGGTACCAAATTGCCCGGGACGAGTGGGTCAACAGCCTTAAGGCACGCTCGATCGCGTTGAAAACAACTCCGCCCGAGGGCGTGGATACCGGCCGCTGGATTGAGATTGACCTCTTCCAACAAATGCTGATGTCTATGAAGATGGCAGACTGCTGTTTGCCACCATTATCGCCACCGGGGTGGAGCCGTTCTATACCCAACCCGGGCTGTTCAAGATCTATCAAAAGAAGCCTTTGGAGACAATGCAAGGCGCTTTTGAGGCGGATCGTTCTGATTTCTATTATTTGCAGGATGTGCCCTGGACAATGTATTTTGACCAGGCTCGCGCCTTGCATGCGGCTTATTGGCGCACCTTTTTTGGCTATCCCCAATCTCATGGTTGTGTGAACCTCTCACCCGGCGATGCAAAATGGCTGTTTGAATGGGCAGAGGAAGGTGATTATGTGTGGGTGCATGATCCCAGCGGAAAAACGCCCACCGATCCGGCTTATTACGGCCCCGGCGCCCCGTAATTTTAAAGAGGTCAAACATTTTTTGTGATTTATTTGGCTATCATCACACCCTTCGGGCATGGCCTAGAACCTGTAATCCCAGATATTTGTATTTAGAAATTTCATTTGTTATTACGGAGTGCGGACTTCAGTCCGCAAATTTTAATGTTAAAAATTATTCTGGCATATTATGGCCTCGGCGCCCCGAAAAATCATCATATATATAAATAAGATCCCCGAGATTTCCAAAATCCCGGGGATCTCAAACATTTGTTTCAAATATTTTTAAAAGGCTGAGCTTTACGAAGCCTCAGGCATATCCCGACTGGCAATGATGTCAATGCCGGTGCCAAGCGCATTTTCGAGGACGACCTGATCGATCACAACCGGTGCAGGCATCTCTACCTGGCGTAAGGCTTGAGCCAATTGGGGGATCAGGGGCTTGGGGAAGGCGCTTCGGGTATAAACCGGCACCAGAGGATGCAAACCTCCCTTTACTTTGACGGTTGAAGCCACCATCCGTCGTGGATCTTGTAGCTCACAGATGGCATAGTCCTTACCGCGCTGGCAGCCCGCTCCGAGGACTTCGAGGACCTTATCGCCCTCATACCGGACCTGTAATGGGCAGCCCTTTGGGCAGGCCACACAAATAATTTCACTCACCTCCGTCATTGCATTTTCCTTTCTTGCCACCGATTTATTTTACCCTTATCGCTTGCGAACGTTAACCTTTAGTGAGGTAGCCTTTTGGACAGCCTCATACGCATTGGGCTTGATCACCAGGGACAGGATCTCACCAGGACGTGCATAGGCCTCACCCTTTTTTGCGATCACTGCGCCATTTTGGTCTTCCACGGTCACCAGGACTCGTTCTTCGATGGGAACGATGGCGCGCATCTGCAATCGCACCAGGTCCTCTGCCAGGTGGTCTTTATCCAATGTGTGGGGGACGACATAGCGGATATTTTCACCCGCTTCGAGTGCAATTTGCGGACCGGCTTTGATCTTTTCTGATTGAGCAAATTGCGCGGCACCCTTACCGGCGACATAACCCGCTTCGGTCACCCAATCCACCAGGTCGTAAACGTGAACCACATTACCTGCCGCAAAAATCCCCGGCACGTTGGTCATGAAACGGTCATCCACATAAGGCCCGTTAGTGATTGGGTCCAGCAGGACCCCGGCTTTTTTAGATAGTTCATTTTCCGGGATCAACCCGACGGAAAGCAGCAGGGTATCACAGGGGATTATTTCCTTGGATCCAGAGATGGGGTTCCATTTCTCGTCGACACTCACCGCTTCGATGGCTTCCACACGGTTTCTGCCGATGATGCGGTTGACCGTGCGCTGTTTCTGCAGGGTAATGCCGTAATCGAGCAGGCATTGGACATAGTTACGTGTCAGGCCTGTCAGGTAGGGCATAATCTCCAGCACACGCTCCACCCGGGCGCCCTCGATTGTCAGGCGACGGGCCATGATCATCCCAATATCACCGGAGCCGAGGATCACAAATTTTTCCCCGGGCATATGCCCTTCCACGTTCACAAAACGCTGCGCAGTGCCCGCTGTATAGACACCGGCCGGGCGTGCACCTGGCAGCAGGATCTGGGCGCGGGTGCGCTCTCGGCAGCCCATCGCCAGGACCACGGCGCGGGCATTAAGCTCAATATAACCCTGGTCCTTATTGATGGCGTAGATCTTCCGATCCGAGGTGATATCCAAAACCATGGTATCCATCAGGATGTGGATCCCAAGGCCTTTAACCTTTTCGATGAAATACTGCGCATAAGCTGGTCCAGGCATATCCTTGTCAAACAGTTCCAAGCCAAAGCCATTGTGGATGCACTGAACCAGTATGCCGCCCAGCTCGACATCGCGTTCAATGATCAGGACGTCCTCAGCGCCGTTTTCTTTGGCCGCGATGGCTGCTGCCAGCCCACCGGGTCCGCTGCCAATAATGATGACATCATAGGTCTGTTTCATAACAAACTCTCCACAGTCAGGTGATCCGTTTCAACATCCTTGGTGCTTCGGAACAAGAGGTCGGACCCCTTGCCCTTTTTGGTGACCTCCTCTGGCGAAATGCCCAGTTCTTGTGAGAGGATTTTGACCACGCGCGGCATATCAAAGCCACCCTGGCAGCGCCCGGTGCCCAGCCAGGTGCGACGCTTGATGGCGTCATAGGTGTCCGCTGGGATGGGCGCATGCATCTCAGCCAGGATCTCGCCTTCGGTCACTGTCTCGCAGCGGCAGACAATCCTGCCATAGGCGGGGTCTTTGGCGATCAAGGCTGCTTGTTCCTCACAGCTGAGGTGGCGAAAGACAGGTCGTGGAACCCGAATTGGATTCCAATCTGGCTTCTCTTCCAATGCTTCACCTGCACCTCGCAAGAGTTCGATCACTTTAATAGCGATCGCTGGTGCGGCAGTAAAACCGGGGGATTCAATTCCCCCCAAGTTGACCAAACCCTGGACATCCTCCGGGATTTCGATGATGAAATCCTGATCATAATCCACCTCTGGATTTGGGGAGGGGGCGTTGCCAGTGGCGCGCAAACCGCCAAATTCAGCGATGATGTGTTTTCGGTTGATGCTGGGGATCAACTTTTGACCACCCGACCAGATCTCCTGCACACCCTCGCTGGTCAGATCTTTGTTCTCCTTGGAATCCACAAAATTAGCATTGGGACCCACGATCACATTGCCGTGCAATGTCGCGGCGACCAGGATGCCCTTACCCTTATCAGAGGGTGTGGGGAAGAGGAGGGACGGACGAGTCAGCTGAAAATCGGCTTTATCAAGGATGATATATTCGCCGCGGCGGGGGCGGATGTTGAACTCGGGACGGACGCCGGCTTTGTGCATGACCTCATCGGCATACAATCCAGCTGCATTGACCACCCAACGGCTGAGAAAATCACCGTGATCGGTGTGGATGCCGACAACACGATCATTTTCCATGATGAAGTCTTTGAAGGCTGTCTTGAGTCGCAATTCCACCCCGTTCATCACAGCGTTCTCCGCGGCGGCAATTGTCGCGGCAAAGGGATCAGCAATCCCGCCGGTAGGTGCCCACAGCGCGCCTGACACATCCGGGCGGATCAACGGTTCTCGCCGAAGCATCTCGTCGCCATCGATAATTTCCAACCCGGGCACACCGTTTTGCTTTCCGCGCTCCCACAGCTCTTCCAGCATATGCCTTTCTTCTTTGTTAACGGCTACCACGTAGTCCCCGCAACGGTCATAATCGATACCCAGTTCCTGGGACAGCTGGGGCCACATGTCAACGGCTAAGAGGTTGGTGATGGCTTTATTTGTGCCAGGCACGGCATCGTAGCCAGCGTGGATCGCGGCAGAATTGCCTGAACTGGTGCCCATGCCCACATCGACTTCTTTTTCAATTAAAAGGATATCTAGTTTGTATTTTGAGAGATAACGTGCCACCAGGCTGCCGACAATCCCTGCGCCGATGACGATGACATCATATTTTTCTGCCAAATACGCCTCCATAATCAATTTAGTTAATCCCAAAAGGCAACTTTTCTATTATACTCTCATAAGCATGGTATAAGAAATTTAGGTTTTGGACTTTAAAATTCTTGAATCTGGCACAGATGGTTCTTAATCGCCAAAAGGCTCCTATTCCGGAACGATCATCATATTTGAATTATCTTAAGATCATTCAATCCAGTTGAAAGTACGTTGAACTGCTCTTTGCCAGTCTTTGAATTTCATATCGTGGAGGGAATTTGTTTCATCAGGGGTCCAAGTCTTATCTTTAATCCAATTAGAGCGCATTTCATCCTTATTTTCCCAGAATCCAACAGCAAGACCTGCTGCATATGCGGCACCAAGTGCTGTGGTCTCAGCCACTTTGGGTCGAATGACAGGAACTTGTAATACATCGGCTTGGATTTGCATCAATAAATCATTTTGAACCATACCACCGTCAACTTTAAGTACTTTTAAGTCAACGCCCGAATCAATGTTCATTGCATCCAGCACCTCCCGGGTTTGGAAGGCTGTCGCCTCCAGGGCTGCCCTGGCAATATGCCCTCGGTTGATGAATCGAGTCAACCCAACGATAACACCGCGCGCATCTGAACGCCAATAAGGGGCAAATAATCCTGAAAAAGCCGGAACGAAATAAATTCCACCATTATCTTCAACCGTTTTTGCCAGGTCCTCAATTTGAGGGGCATTTTGAATTAACCCGAGATTATCCCGAAGCCACTGTACCAGCGCGCCTGTGACAGCAATTGAGCCTTCTAAAGCATACACAGGGTTTTCTCCCTCAAATTGATAACACAGTGTGGTCAGTAGTCCATTACGGGAGATGACCCTTTCCTCCCCGGTGTTCAGGATCATGAAACATCCCGTCCCATAGGTGTTCTTCGCTTCGCCGGGGTCAAAACACGTTTGACCAACCGTAGCAGCCTGCTGATCACCCAGGTCGCCTGAAACGGGGATTTCGCCGCCAAAGGGACCATCTGCTTGGGTATACCCATAAACCTGGGACGATGGACGAATTTCAGGCAGCATTTGGATCGGGATGCCCATGATGTCACAGATTTCAGAGTCCCAATCCAGGGTTTTTAGATCCATCAGCATGGTGCGGCTGGCGTTGGTGACATCGGTGAGATGTAGACCACCCTTCACGCCGCCGGTTAAATTCCAGATAATCCAGGTGTCAATATTTCCAAAAATGGCCCTTCCCTGCTCCGCTGCTTGCTTGACACCTTCCACATTATCCAGGATCCAGCGGATTTTCGGGCCGGAGAAATAGGTTGCCAGTGGGAGCCCCACCCGAGTTTGAAACCGATTTTGTCCACCTTCTTTGGCGAGTTCTGCGATGATCTTATCCGTGCGTGTGTCTTGCCAGACGATGGCATTGTAATATACTTCGCCAGTGAGCTTATCCCAAACGAGAGTCGTTTCCCGCTGGTTTGTCACACCAATTGCTGCGATATCCTGCGCGCCAGCATTGGCTTTGCGCATCGTTCCTTTAATTACAACCTGGGTGCGCTCCCAGATTTCATAAGGGTCATGTTCGACCCATCCAGGCCTGGGATAGATTTGTTCGTGCTCCAATTGGTGGCTGCTGACGATTTGACCGCTGTGGTTGAACAGGATGCAGCGTGTGCTGGTCGTGCCCTGGTCAACGGATGCAATATATTTAGCCATCATTCCTCCAATAACATGATTTCATAAAGTATGGATAAGCCCAACGGGTCGAGCTACGCCGCTGGGCTTATAAAATTTCCTTGAGTTATTTACATACAGGTAAGGTCTACATGAGCCAGATCGTGCCTGCGGTCATGAACCAGGTGGCGATGCTGGCGATCATCAATGCACCGAGATAGATCTTACCTGTTCGACGGAAGAACCAGGTGTGGAACCAGAACAGGATGATGAACTCAGGGATGTAGACGAACAACATCAACGGCCACATCGATGTGAACTGCGAAAGGTCTATCTGGAAAAATTTGATGGTCTCAGTCCCAGGGCCAGCCCCGCCCAAGAACCATGGCAGGTACTGGAAGCACCACCACAGGAACAGGCCGGTGACCATGGCATACACTACCTTCAGCCACCATATCCACTGTGTCTTTGCTGGCTTATCATGTTTCTTCATTCTTGCCTGGCCAAAGAGGAAGATGCCACCGTTGATCAGGAAGAAGAGCAAAGCCGGGATCAAATAGATAAAGAAATACTTGACCCGCAGTCCACTTGAGAACAAGCGCATATATGGCCATGCAAACCTGAACTCCTGCCCAATCGTGAGCTGGAATATGCCTGTGAACAGATACATCCACAGGAAGAGGATCACGGCGACCAGGAGGGTTTTCCCGAGGATGCCCCAGTCCATCTTGTTCTTTTCCTCGCCATAGGTCACGCCCATGTCATACAAGGTTATGCCTTCCTTCTTTTTGTCGCGGAACCAGAAGATGAATAAAAGGAAGCACACCACTGCATTGGCCAGGAAGAAGGCTGCGACGCCATTGGCCATCTCCATCTTAGCCCAGGGTAACCAGATTTCAATTTTTCCGCCAATACCACCATACTGGGTAGTCAGGGGGTAAAGGATCCCACCAATCAGCATATTTATCGTAGCCAGTTTCCACCAATCTTTTTTGCTGGCAACATAGCGACCGGGGATGGGCTGAGCAACAGGTGCAAAGAATTTGGTTGACAGCAACAGGTTGGTGATGGGAAGCATGCTGATCAGGGTGCCAAGTAATGTTACAAAACCAAAGATTTCCTTAACCATGAAGATCTGTTTTGTTGGCTCAATCCACATGGAACCACCATCGCCGTCTTTCAGAGCCAGGCGGAACCAGTCCACAGCTTCCGCCACTGATTTGTTCATCAGGGGCAGCAAGTGATGGTCCATATTGATATAGGCCATTCTGCGTGCTGTGCCATCTGCAAAGCTGCCGTAGGTGGTATCCCATTTAAGGGGAGGAGTCAGGCCCAGTGCAGCTGCGCGGGTCTCACTATTTACAATTGGTTCAGTACGAGGTTGGTTGTCGCGGAAGCCGAGGAACTCATCATAGCGAGCTTGAAGCATCAACAGGTTGGGTAATTCCGGAGAGCCAGGTGAAGAGGCTTGCTGGACAATTGCCTTTACATTTTCCGGGAAGAGAGCGGGGAGTTTGACTGCATTCATTCCGCCCATTGAGTGTCCCGTAACGCCAATATATTCGGCATCAACGTAAGGCTGCTGGATCAACCAGGTTAATGCGGTTTCATTACCCATGACATAGGTTGGGTCTGCAAACCACCCACCTATGCTCAGACCTCCGCCACTGTCGCCATGCCCAAGCGCATCGGGCGCTAGAACCACGAACCCACGCCGCGCCAATTCGATCGAAAACGGATCCTGCACATTTTTGTCATTTTGATAGCCATGCATGTTTAGCACAGCTGGTAGTGGATTGCTGGCAGTTGCCACCTTGGGTCGGAACAGCTTCGCAACAACAATATTGCCATTGGGATCTTTAATCCTAACAAGTGAGACCTCAACTTTGCCAAACCCGCTCTCGATTTGATCTGCCATGATCGCTGAAAATGCGATGACAACCACCATGACAATTAAGAAGATCAGGTTTTTACGTACATTAATCTCCATAATAATATTCTCCTTATAAGCCATCTTTTGAAATTGGGGTGAGTCTATTAGTCTCAACACCCCGCACATTTATTATTGACTCTCACATAGTCATTTTGGCGGGGATATCCATTTATTAACGTTTACATAACTACCTCCTCATTTGATCTGAATGGTGTATTTTCGAAGATTTGATAATACCTAAAAACTTCATAAATATTACTTTACTGATTCTCATACCTGGATTCCACGTCTGATATATTTTGCCAACAAATTCACCCCAGAAGGGTG
>CAZWDG010000022.1:0-12440 GCA_964633075.1 uncultured Candidatus Brevefilum sp. | reverse complement strand
TCACACCCACCTGACCAATGATCATCGCAATCCAGGTTGGCAAATGGCCAAATAAAAACATCAAAATAACGCTGCCCAAAGCTCCCAATGACCCAAGCTGACCAATTCTACCTAGAGAAAGACCGCGCTGGTTCTTTAAAAAATTCGCGGCAAGAGGCTGCGGTAAACTCACCGCAAACATCACAAAAAAGATGATGCCCACCATCCCCAAAAACCGCTTGTTCTGCAAGAGGTGACCATCACCCTCGATTGTTGTCATTTCTTCGACGGATTGCTTTTTGACAAAAAAGATGATCATCGTCGAGATCATGAAGACTGATGCAGAGAGGATATAAACCGTGCGGAGATTGAAGATATCCCCAAACACACCACCCAAAATCGGCCCTAAAATCCCCCCCACATTATAGGAAGCTGAAACAAAACTGACCGCCTTCCCCACCGACCACTTGCCACGGGCAGCCTGCACATAGGTGTTGAGCGGTGCCATCACCGAAGATGTCAGGCCATACAACAATAATCCAGCCACAAAAAATCCCAAGGAGGGTGCCCAAGCCATAATCCAGGCGGCAATTACACCCACTATAAAAGCAAACCAGATCACTGGACGCCGGCCAATTTTATCCGCTAGATAGCCGGAGGGAATTTGAGCAACCGTCATCACCAGGCCATTGATCCCCAGGATTGTCCCAATCAGGATCGGATCGGCGCCTAACTGCTGAATGTAAAGGGGCTGGAAGATAAAAAACATGCCTTCACCAAGACCCCAAATAAGCATTGACGCGGCAACTATTTTTAGATCACGCGACACGAAAATTCCCTTTTCAATCCATAAAACTCTCTAAAGGTAAAACTTGGCGCGGCAGATCAGTCAATGATTCAAGCCCAATTTCCGTGACCACCACATCATCCTCGATCCTGACGCCGCCTTTTCCAGGCAAATAAATGCCAGGTTCAACCGTAAAGGTCATCCCTGGAGTCAGGATCAAATCATTTTCGGCGAAGATATACGGGGATTCATGCGCCTCCATGCCCAAACCGTGACCAGTGCGATGGATAAAAGCATCGCCATATCCGCTCCCCTCGATCACCGATCGGGCGGCGCGATCAATGACGCCGGCATCTAAGTCTGCTTTGCCTGCCCCTCGACCAGCTTCGTTCGCTCTCATGACGACCTCACCAATCTTGAGCAATTCAGAGTCCACCTTCCCAAAAGTGAAAGTTCGGGTGATATCGGAGAAGTACCCATCATACCCTGCACCCCAGTCTACCAACAACAAATCGCCCTTTTGTAAAGCCCTCTCGGTTGGGACGGCATGGGGGTTGGCGCTGTTTTCACCAATAGCAACGATGGGTTGAAAGGGTAAAGCCGGGTCAGATCCCGCCTGCAAGAGCTCGCTGGTGAGCTTGTTTGCGATGGTCTTCTCGCTCATTCCCTCACGCAGGGATTTCAGTGTCTCAAGGATGGCCGTTTGAGCAATCCTGGCCGCTTCCCGCATTTTATTGACCTCATCCACATCCTTCTGCATCCGAAGACCCCCAATCACCGGATTGGCATCAACAAAATCCGCCCAGGGGAGTCCCCCTTCCAGGAACTTCAATTCTAAAAATCGCAACCTGGTGGACTCAACACCAATTATGCCTGCTTGAAAATTAAGCCATTTCCCAGCCTGATCAAAGGCAAAAGGCCAGTTAGCAGGGTCATCACCATAGGCAAAGGCATGAAACAGCTCTGAATCAGGCGATAATTTTCCTTTTTCCAGCGCTGGCAGGACCATAGCCGCTTTCCCTGTATGGGAGAGAATGAGCACAGTTGGGCGCTCCATTAAATGAAAGTGATAATCCGTCAGGTAGGTTAATGTTGGACCTGGGTTTAACGCCATACCCGCCAAACCATTTGTTTCCATCAAAGCGACAAGTTTTTCCAGCCGATCAGCATTCATCCTGCCTCCTTAAATCAAATTGGCGTCGTTACTACTCAGGCAATCCTGCTGCTGAAGATTGGGGGGTGAGCAGTTACTTGGCGTTTATTATAACTGAGAAGGGAAGGTGAATAGGGCAAAGTGAATGGAGAATGGGAAGGTGCGGAGTACTGGGTATTGGTTATTTGATACTAGATATTGGGTACTGGTTATTGGGCACGTGGAATTCCTAATACCGAATTCCTAATTCCTACCATCCAATCAATTCACGCACGCGCTTCCAGATCCCATCAAACATATCGGGTGTAAGCCGACCCGTAAGGGTGTTTTGCTGGCTGGGATGGTAGGAGGAGAGCAACCAGGGTAAGCCCTCTCCCAGCTCATAAAATCCATCATGGATGAATTGCATACTGGGAAACTTAACCCCTTGTAGTTTATACATCCGCAGGATGCCGTCAAAGGCAATCTTGCCGAGTGCGACAAACCCCTGTAGCTTGGGCAACAGGTCAAGCTCTGCACCCAACCAGGGTAGGCAATTCTCGATCTCACCGATATTTGGGTGGTTTTGAGGCGGAGCACAGCGGCAAATGGCAGTGATGTAAAACTCCTTCAATTTCAGGCCATCGTCAGGGTAATGCCCCGTCGGCTGGCTGGCATATCCTGCCCGGTGGAGGGCGGGATACAGAAAATCCCCGCTGGCATCGCCGGTAAACATGCGGCCGGTGCGGTTGGAGCCATGCGCGCCTGGTGCCAGGCCGACAATCACAATTTTGGCGTCTGGGTCTCCAAATCCGGGCACAGGTTTCCCCCAATAGTTTTGATCCTGGTAGGCTTTGCGCTTAATTCGGGCAACATCCTCCCGCCAGGCAACTAAACGTGGGCATTTACGGCAATTGATTAGTTTTTCGTTAAGGGTCTGTAATAAATCCATCATGGCATAATTCTACTGGACCTTGGCAACAGAAACGTAGAGACATTGCTTGCCTTCGTATTCTTGGCACCTTGTGCAACGTCTCTACGTGGCCTGTATAAGGTTTATTATTATGTTACGCCTACCAGTAGAGGCAGGACAAGTCACGCCCTTATTGATGCTTCGATCCTGATTTATTAAGCGCTACCGCTTCAACGCTTCCCAGCCAGCATAGTGCGCTGAAGAACCCAGTTCCGCTTCAATCCTGAGCAGTTGGTTGTATTTAGCCACACGATCAGAGCGAGCAGGAGCACCTGTTTTAATCTGACCAGTGTTCATCGCCACAGCCAGGTCGGCAATCGTGGCGTCTTCAGTCTCACCGGAGCGATGGGATACAATGGTTGTCCAACCATGGCTCTGGCATAAAGTCACGGCCTCAAGCGTCTCAGTTAAGGAACCAATTTGGTTAAGTTTAACCAAGAGTGAATTACATGTCTTTTCAGATATCGCTCGAGATATGCGCGTGGGATTTGTTACCAAAAGATCGTCACCCATGATTTGAATTCGATCTCCAAGTTGTTCCGTTAATAGTTTCCAGCCTTCCCAATCATCTTGCGCTAAGCCATCTTCAAGGGAAACAATCGGATACTTGTTGATCCAATCCACCCAAAAAGCGACCATCTCCTGGCTGTTGAGTTTTTTACCTTCGGTACGCAGGTTGTAAATTTTTTCTTCCTCATCATAAAACTCAGAAGCAGCCGGGTCAAGAGCAATCGCCACGTCCTCACCAGGCTTATAACCCGCTTTTTCGATCGCCTCAAGGATGATCTCAACCGCCTCCGCATTGGCCTTGAGGGCAGGGGCGTAACCACCTTCATCGCCAACAAGTGTCGCATAACCTGCTTTTTTCAACACGGTTTTTAAGGTGTGGTAGATTTCAGCACCCCAGCGCAGTCCTTCCGCAAAGGAACCCGCACCGAGGGGCATCACCATGAATTCCTGAGCATCCGTGGATTGCCAGCCTGTATGAGCGCCGCCGTTGAGGATGTTCATCATGGGGACGGGCAGCACATGGGCATAAACCCCACCAAGATAGCGATAAAGCGGCAGGCTGACAGCGCTTGCGGCTGCCTTAGCGACGGCCAGGCTGGTCCCGAGGATGGCATTCGCTCCTAACTCTTTTTTATTAGGGGTTCCATCCAGCGCCAGCATGGCCATATCGATCTCCATCTGCTGGGTGGCATCTGCGCCAATCAGCACTTCAGCAATTCGGCTGTTAACGTTTTCAACCGCTTTGGTGACGCCTTTGCCCCCAAACCGGTCCTGATCACCATCGCGCAATTCCAGTGCCTCATGGACCCCAGTCGATGCACCAGAGGGCACAATGGCACGCCCCCAACTGCCATCACCCAGGATCACCTCTACTTCAACGGTAGGGTTACCTCGAGAGTCAAGCACCTGTAAGGCGTTCACAGAAATAATTGTTGTGTCCATATTTAACCTTTCTTTTTATCGTCGATTTTGTGTTATTTATTCCTAATTGATACTCGCCTTCTATTTTTTATGGCAAGTATCCTTCATCAACTTGAATACCCTCGCACTGGGTGCGCAAGTTGAGTAAATCCTCTTCTAAAGCCAGAATCTGGTAATAGCGGGTGTCACTCGCATCCGTTTTCAGGATCAGAGTAGAATTAACAGCCATTAAAATAGTCGTCCATGAACCCTTTTCGAGTTCAGCTTCTGTCGCCAGGGCGTAGGTGCCATCGTCATTGAATGTCAGGGTTTGTTTGGGCGCTTCGGATTCAACCCCGTTTTCTGCATAGGTCGCTAACTGCCATGTCCTGACAAGCATCCCCAGATCGGCTTTTGTGATGGGATAGGCTTCTTCTGAGAGGGGTAGGAGATCCTCAACGGGGTAGGCTGACTCATCTGGCGGGTAGGCTGTCTCTTCTTCAGGAGGATTCTCTAACGCTAATTCCACATCTTGACCAACATCTGTCTCAGCTTTACAGGCCGAAAAAAGAAGTGCTGTAACCAGCATTAGTAACAAAAATGAATAGTGTCTTTTCATGATGATTGCCTTTCAGTTGGTCTGTTTTCATTTTCCGACACCCTTTCACCCATCTGTTGCTTAACCGCTCTGATAAAAGCGTTGAATAATGGGTGCGGGCGGTTTGGCCTGGACAAAAATTCCGGATGAAACTGCGTGCCAATCATGAAAGGATGATCTCGAATTTCTACAATTTCGACCAATCGATTATCGGGCGAGATCCCTGAGCAGATCATGCCGGCTGCTTCGAGGTTAGCCCGATAATCGTTGTTCAACTCAAAACGATGGCGGTGACGTTCCTCCACATACTCTGTTTGATAAGCCGTTCTCGCTTTCGTGCCGTCACACAGGTGACAGGGATATAAACCAAGGCGCATTGTCCCACCCTTGGCTGTGACGTCATGCTGTTCTGGCATAAGATCGATGACGGGCATTGGGGTTGAGCGATCGAATTCCGCCGAGTGAGCCTTTGGGTGTCCGAGCACATTTCGGGCAAACTCCACAATCATGAGCTGCATTCCCAGGCACAACCCTAAGTAGGGGATTTTCCTCTCGCGCGCAAATTTCACCGCATTTATTTTACCCTCAATACCACGACTGCCGAATCCACCGGGGACAATGATCCCATCTACATTCTCCAAGGCGATCATCCCTCCGTCACATTCCAGGTCTGCTGAGTGAATCCAACGTATTTCTGCTTCCACACCATTTGCCAACGCAGCGTGTTTGATTGCTTCACGAACACTCATATAAGCATCGTGTAATTCCACATATTTACCCACTAAGGCGATCGTCACAGTCGGTTTCGGTCGGTTAACTTCCTCAATAAGGCTTTCCCACTCGCGCCAATCCGGATTTTGGCGGGCTTCGAGGCTTAAGCGGTCCAGGAGAATATCTGCAATTGGGGTCTTTTCGAGCAGCAATGGAATTTCGTAAAGGATAGGCGTTGTCACAATGGGGATGACGGCTTTGGCATCCACATCACAAAATAAGGCGATTTTTTCCTGAATACTTTCATCAATCGGATAATCTGAGCGGGTGACGATGATATCAGGCAAGATGCCGATCGAGCGGAGTTCCCTGACAGAGTGCTGTGTGGGTTTCGTCTTTAATTCCCCGGTGGCACTGATATG
This sequence comes from uncultured Candidatus Brevefilum sp., assembly GCA_964633075.1. Taxonomy (GTDB): domain Bacteria; phylum Chloroflexota; class Anaerolineae; order Anaerolineales; family Anaerolineaceae; genus Brevifilum. The sequence goes on along the minus strand of CAZWDG010000022.1, from coordinate 6,428 downwards.
TGGCAACCAGGTCAGATGAACGTAGGCGGTGTTTTCCCTGCCAACTTCCAGGCGCATCTGGCGGATGGCCTCAAGGAAGGGCAAACTTTCAATATCACCCACCGTCCCCCCAACCTCGACCAGCACAATCTCAGCACCGGTAGCTTTGCCCACCAACTTAACCCGGCGTTTGATCTCATTGGTAATGTGAGGGATCACCTGGATAGTGCCGCCCAGATAGTCACCGCGCCGTTCCCGACTGATCACCTCAGCATACACCTGCCCAGTGGTCACATTACAAACCTTATTCAGACGAATGTCAATAAAACGTTCATAATGCCCCAAATCCAAATCCGTCTCAGAGCCATCATCCAGGACAAAAACCTCACCATGCTGATAGGGGCTCATTGTTCCAGGATCAACATTGATATAGGGATCGAGTTTCTGCATAGCGACAGCAAAACCACGCTCTTTTAATAAGCGCCCCGTTGCTGCTCCGGTAACCCCCTTGCCTATTGAACTGAGGACACCACCGGTAATAAAAATATACTTGGTCGTCATGCTGCCTCCCTACTCACAACGAAACTTGATCCCTCAACAGAATGAGCTACGAATGCGAGAGTACGACTAAATTAAAAGCAAAAGGGAGGGCCGATGGTTCCGGCACTCCCCGGCTAAACTATTTTAAAACCTTGCTTGCCTCACCCTTCTGGATGAGGTGACCATTTTACGAATCCTGACCAACTTTATTCTCCAGGGTGCGGGAGAGAATTTCTTCCTGTTCAGAAGAAAGACTTTTACTCTTTTGAGATTTCCGCTTTGGGGGTTCGATGAGATCGCTCGAAGATTTTTCCATTGCTGAGCGCATAGCGATTTCCATCGCTGTTAACTCGGGTTCTTTTGGCTCTTCTTCAACTACTTTTTCCTTTTTTTGCTTTTTATCTGCGCCACGTGGTTGTGCCGGGGGCTTTTCAGGAAGCTCCTGTAAAGCCTTCATGCTCAACTTGATTTGTTTTTTACGGCGGTTGACTTCCAAGACCTTCGCTTCGACTTCATCACCTTCACGGACCACCTCACTCGGGGTGCGCACATAGCTGTGAGAAAGCTCACTAATATGGATCAAGCCCGGACGCTCAGCTCCAATTTCAACAAACACCCCGAAGGTTTCCAAACGGATCACCGTCCCTTTGACGGTCATCTCGGGCTTTATCTCTCGCCATTCCAAGGCAAGGGGTTCTTTCATGGTCAATTCAATCCGATCTTTACGGACACGTTTCACCCAAAAATCCAAAGTCTGACCAGTTTCGAGAACTTCTTCAATGCTGTTGACTTGTTTTTTGGGGTCACCGTCTTTCACAACCTGGGAAATATGGATAAATGCTGGTATTTCACTTCCAATATCAATCAATGCTCCCTGCAACGTTGTTTTTAGCACCTTCCCCATATAGCGCTCCTTTGCTTTAAATTCTTCATTTTGTTTCATAGCGCTTCTCCCATCGACATTACAAATTCACAAACCGTGATTATACTTTGTGGGGGTATTTATGTCAAACTTGGCTGGTGAGCGCGTTAAAAAACAACGTAATAAATAGGGAAAATTGTGATTGACGATTGAATGAAAGCTAACCTAAATCAGCATGTTTTTAATGGGTAAAAAACCTTGCGGAGTAAATACTGAACAAATTGGGAGCTGACATGAATTATCTGACTCTTTTTCTAAAGATTTGGTTCAATGGTCTTAAGTCACAGAAGTATTCAATGACCACCAATTTCATTGATCATTGGAATATCATATTAAAATGATTCATGGTTCAGATACCACGATCCGCCCGAAAGGAATCAATGATGATTGACTATGTCATTCACCTCAAATCCCTCTACTATGCCCACGCTGACCCCATCACTGCTGAGCCGATGAAGGCTTATATGCGCCATCAATTTGAGTTCCTGGGGATCAAGACGCCCCAACAGCGCAACTTGCTGCGTCAATTTATTGCCGAACAGGGTCTGCCCGCACTGGAAGACCTGGCGCCTATTCTGTGCGACCTGTGGGATCTGCCCGAGCGTGAATTTCAATACGCCACCCTCGGATTACTGGGTCGATGTGAGAAAGAATTACCCGCTGATTTTATCGACACCATTGAAACATTGCTGACCACCAAATCATGGTGGGATACAGTCGATACGCTGGCATGCGGCACCGTGGGGACCCACTTCCGTCGCTACCCGGATGTGCGCGATCTCACCTTAGGTCGTTAGCGGGGATCAGATAATTTCTGGCTGCGTCGGACATGCATCCTGTTCCAACTCAATTACCAGACAGATACCGATTTCGACCTGCTTAAAGCCATCATCTATGAGAATTTGGGGTCAAAGGAATTTTTTATCAACAAAGCTATCGGTTGGGCACTCAGGCAATATACCCGGATCGACCCCGAGCGCGTGCGCTCGTTTGTCGCTGAAACACCCCTGTCACCACTCAGCGCCAGAGAAGCACTCAAATGGCTGAATCGTCGGGGTTCATAAGTTGAGACAAGATATCATCCGCAAGTAAAGAGCAGGACGACCCACCGAAATCCCCTTGGACACTGACACACCATGATATACTAAGTAACAATCACAATACAAGAAGAAAAGCCATGAAACTGATCATCCAAATCCCATGTTTCAATGAGGCACAGGTCCTCCCCAAAACCCTCGCACAACTCCCTGAAAACGTGGATGGATTTGACCAGGTGGAAATTCTCGTTGTGAACGATGGCAGTACGGATGAGACTGCCAGCGTAGCCCGTGCTCATGGTGCAGATCATATCCTCCACCTGAATCGGCACCTGGGTTTGGCACAGGCCTTTGCGCGTGGACTGGATGCCAGCTTGCGTTTGGGTGCAGATGTGATTGTTAATACCGACGCAGACAATCAGTATCGTGCTGAGGACATCCAGAAATTGGTCCAGCCAATCCTGGCGGGAGAAGCCGAAATGGTGATTGGTGATCGTGGCGTCCGATCCGTGGAGCACTTCCCTGCGCATAAGCGCGCCTTGCAAACCCTTGGCAGTCGAGTGGTCTCCGCATCAGCTGGAATGAATATTCCAGATGCCACCAGCGGTTTTCGTGCGATCACAAGAGAAGTTGCGCTTGAGACAATGGTGCTCAGCAATTATTCCTATACCCTGGAGACTTTAATCCAGGCGGGAGCAAAGCGCATGCGTGTCGCCTTTGTGCCCGTTGAGACCAATCCGCCAGAACGACCTTCACGGCTCATTCAGAGCATCCGGAACTACCTGATGAATTCTTCTGTAACCATTATCCGTGCCTTTACCATGTATCGAGCGCTGCGAATCTTCACTGTGATCAGCGCCCTGATGATCCTGGCTGGTGTGATCATCGGGGGACGGTTTATTTATTTCTATCTGCGAGGCATGGGCAGCGGCATGGTGCAGTCGTTGATCCTGGCAGCCATCTTCCTGATCGTGGGGATTGTCACTTTTCTCATTGGATTAATTGCAGATCTGGTCAGTTTTAATCGAAAGATCCTTGAAGAGGTCCTTTATCGGCTTCGTAAGCATGACAGTGATCTCTCCAAGGAATCACAAGGACCGCCAGTTACCTGAGTCTAATACCAGGTTAAATGATTGTTTTTTAGCCTCTTTTCACGGAAAATTTCAAGTAAAATGTCTATACACTAGAATCCTGTTGATTATTTAGTGGAGGAACTTGTGTTTGAACCTTTAAGGAAACGCATTGAAGCAGAAGGGAAAAGCCTGGGAGGCGGGATATTAAAAGTGGACCCCTTCATCAATCATCAGGTGGATCCGGTTTTGATGGAAGCCTGCGGCAAGGAGTTGGCGACATTGTTAGGGTCTACCAGCCCCACGAAAGTGTTAACAGCTGAAATATCTGGGATCGCACCAGCAATCATGACCGCGAAATACCTGGGAGTGCCGGTTGTTTACGCTCGCAAACACAAACCTATCACCATGCCCAATACAGTTTATCTGACTGTGGCGCCATCGCATACCAAAGGCGTTGTCGTAGAGTTGATTGTCTCGCCGGAGTATTTGGGCCAGGGCGAACGAGTTTTGATCATTGATGATTTCCTTGCGTCTGGTGCCACAATTGCGGGTTTGGTGCGTTTGACTCAAACAGCGGGTGCCAAAATTGTTGGCATTGGGACATTGATCGAAAAAACCTTCGAAGAGGGACGCGAATTGCTGTCAGATCTTGGTGTGCCCATTATTTCGCTGGTATCTATCGACTCGCTCGACCATGGCAAAATTGTCTTTGCCAAAGATTAATATTGTATCAGTTTTACTCTGGTTAGCCCGATTATCCCTGTTTAAACCGCTTGTTGTTTATTTCTTAAGTCACATGGAACAATTGCTGCCAGTAGAACGATTAATGGAGAACACCCATTGGGTCGCTTTTCACCACCCACAACCGGATTATCCATTGCATATCCTGATTCTTCCCCAACAACCAATTTTATCCTTAACCGATGCGCCGTTAGAACGCCCAGATCTTTACACTGACTTGTTCCATCTTATTCACAGGCTGATTTCTGATTTTGAGCTCAATACTTACGGCTATAGACTAATCACCAATGGGGGACCTAACCAGCGTATCCCCAAGTGGCATTGGCACCTGATCAGCGATCATACAGGGAACGAACATGCCTGAGACAATGATCATTCTTGATTTTGGTTCACAATATTCGCAACTCATCGCCCGAACTGTTCGGGAAGCGGGCGTTTATGCTGAATTACTGCCCTGGGATACACCCCGGGAAGTGATGGAGGCTCTCAATCCCCGGGGATTTATCCTCTCGGGAGGACCGAATTCGATTTATCAGGAAGGTTCGCCGAAGTTGCCAGGGTATGTGCTGGAATCACGGTTGCCCATCCTTGGTATTTGTTATGGAATGCAGGCTTTAACCCACGCTTTGGATGGGCGGGTGTCCCTTGCCAGTGCGCGCGAATACGGCTTAGCCGCTCTGCACGTGGTCAGATCTTCGATCTTGCTAAGCCGGGAGGATAATCCAGAGGTTTGGATGTCACACGGGGATCGCATTGACCAGATGCCTGAGGGTTTCGCGGTTATTGCCAGGACAGCTAACAGTCCGATCGCTGCCATGGGAGATGATGAACGCCGTTACTATGGTCTGCAATTTCACCCAGAAGTGCGCCACACACCATCCGGGGGGATGATCCTCAAACGTTTTATTTTCGATGTATGCGGTTGTACGGGGGATTGGACACCCCAATCAATCATTGAAGCGACAGTTGCACGCATTAGGGCGCAGGTCGGAGAAGCAAACGTATTATCTGCAATCAGCGGTGGGGTGGACTCGAGCGTCGCGACGGCATTGGTGAGACAGGCTGTTGGTGATCGCCTGACAGCGGTTTTCGTGGATACCGGATTAATGCGCCAGGATGAGGGTGTTTGGGTTGAGCAGGCTTTCAGGAAGCAATTTGGTGAAAAGCTGGTCGTTATCCATGCTGCTGAGGATTTCTTTTCCAAATTGGCAGGCGTAACAGACCCAGAAGAAAAGCGCAAGATCATCGGGGAAACATTTATCCGTCTTTTTGAGGATAGTGCCCGTCAGTTGGGGCACTTTCCGTTCCTCGTTCAGGGCACCATTTACCCGGATGTGATTGAATCCCGTACGGTTGAACGGGGTCATGCGCATCGCATCAAAGCGCATCACAATGTGGGGGGACTGCCAGAGACAATGGATTTTAAGCTGGTTGAACCCTTGCGTTATTTGTTCAAAGACGAGGTACGCAGAGTGGGTGAAGCTCTGGGCCTGCCACCCCCCCTGGTTCGAAGGCAACCCTTCCCCGGACCAGGATTAGCCGTGCGCTGTCTTGGGGAGGTGACGCCTGAGCGGGTTGAGAGACTGCGCCAGGCGGATGCTATTTTCCTGGACGAAATGGCTCAGGCTGGATTTTTAGGTTTCAATCAACCAGAGACCGACGACAACCCCGATGTGGCCCAGGCTTTTGCCGTCCTCTTACCCATCAAGTCAGTTGGCGTGATGGGGGATCAGCGCACCTATGAAGAAGTCATTGCTCTCAGGGCGGTTTCGACAGAGGATTTTATGACTGCAGACTGGGCCCGCCTCCCACACGACCTGCTGGCTCGTATCGCTAACCGAATTGTCAACGAGGTGGCGGGAGTCAACCGGGTAGTTTATGATATCACCAGTAAACCGCCAGGCACAATTGAATGGGAGTGACCCAACGCTGGTAACCTCGCCCATCTCTCTCATCCTTTGTACTCTCATATTTTTCCTACTATAATTGAGTCAATATAAGCCCAAAACAAAACCTGAATCATTCAAAAGAACGGAGGTATAAAATGGATATTGGTGGAATATTAACCAAAGCTTGGAAGACCATTTGGAAGCATAAAATCTTATGGCTTTTCGGTGTGTTAGCTGGGTGTATGAC
>CAZWDG010000021.1:0-12532 GCA_964633075.1 uncultured Candidatus Brevefilum sp. | reverse complement strand
GCATATCCCCCCTGACCAGCCAACCTTGATAAGGCTTCTCCCCTCGCATGGGACGCCAACCAGATAGCATAAACGGGATGACCCCATCCGCCGTAATCCACTCCCCATTATATTTCCGAGCGATATGAATATGGGTGCCTGTTGAACGACCGCCTTCACAGGAGGGATGACCAAGAGGGTCGCCGGCTTTAACAACGGTTCCAACTGAAATGCGATCTTCTTTTGCGACATGCAGATAAAACACCGCCCAACCTGTACGCTCGTCACCATCGCCATCCAGGTCCAGCACAACAAAGCCAACGCCATCGCGCACAATCGTGCCATCTGCCACAGCCGTTGTCCAAAGTGATGTCGGATAACACCCAGTAACGGAGGAAGGAGGGGCAAAATCCAGCGCTGCCCAGGGTGCCATACTTCCCCATCCCGTATGAGGCCCACCGGTGAACGCCCATCCAATGTCATTGATATAAGGCAATTGCATCTCAGGTTGCGTTAATGACCCCGGGATATGCGGTTCGAGGGTCCATGGATCTCCAAACAAACTTTGATAAACCTTTGAAAAACCGTCTGGACCGATAGCAAACTGAAAGGCATCCTCGTTCAACATCTGAGAAAAGAAGTATTGTATCGCGACTGTAGCTGCGTTTTGCCAGGGATCAGGGCGGATTAATGTCCCGTCTCCAAGCTCAAACTCGATCAGGTTCCCTTCACGCCAGCGATAATAGCCATCATTCAATAAATTTGACGCATAAGATAACTGAAGATAAACGCCCGTCCAATAACTGGACTCCAAACCCAGGATATTGGTCTCTCGTGTTTTGGTCAGCGAAGATTCTGAAAAGACTCCTCCTTGATATTCCAACAAAGCCAGTAAGACTTTCGGGCTGATCGAATATTGGATTGCGACATAATCCACAATTTCCGCTGCAGTGCGTGAGCCGTCGAATGCCCAGGTTTGATAGGTTTGCAACCAGCCCCCCTTTTGGGGAATAAAGTCCCTTGAGCTGAAGGTTACCACATCCGGTCCATTAACAAATGCTGCATCTGGTATGATCTGATACGGTGTCCCCCACAAAGCACGAAAATAAATTGGGATTTGCATGGGCATTCCAGGCGGCATGGTGGTGGCATCCTGGGGAATGAAGGTGTTTACAGCCCTGATCTCCTCCACAGTGGTGTTAAAACGTTCAGCTAACGCGAGTAATGTATCACCAGTTTGGGCGACATAGTCCACCAGCTCACCTGGCGCGTACGCCGGACGGGTCGGATAAGGCGTCATCTCAGGGATTTCTTCGAAAGCCCCTTCACTGGACTGGGTAGGCAGGATCATCGTCGGTTGCATCACAGGTGAACACGCTGCCAGCAGCACAATGATCAGGAGGGAGAAAATTATCTTTCTAATGGTCATAAATCAGGGATGGCTCATAAAAAGTGCTAAATATGCTTGATCTTAACAGTAATAATGATCACCAGAATAGCCAATTTGATACTGAAGCATACTCTCAATAGGATACTTTGTCCAGTTTATGTCCAGAGAAAAAGAAAAACTTAAAAAATAATCATTGCATTATCGCGTCCCTGTGTCACAACCTTTATAGCAGATTGCGATGATTTCATGATGATGTCCACCCATTTTTTCTTACAGCCATAAGTATCGCATACGCCATTTTTCATTAGATTGTGTCCAGTCACCATCAATCGGGAGCGAGAAGAAATCGCCTGAAAATACAAGTCTATTCTTCCCGAGTGAGTTGCGTATCATAAGTCGCAGCGGTGTTGGCATAAATAATTTCATTTCCTCTGATCAACCATCCCTTATAGGCGATCACACCCGCTCTTGCTTCCCATCCACTCAAAGTGAAGGGCAAAGGACCATCCGCAGGAACCCACTCACCATTATAACGACGTGCCAAGTGGATGTGAGTTCCAGTCGAACGCCCACCCTCACAGGAGGCATGACCAATCCGGTCGCCAACCTCTACCCATTCTCCTAATGGAATGCGATCTTTATCAGCTACATGGAGATATAACAAGGTCCAGCCTGTCTGTTCGTAGCCGTCATCATCCTGATCGATCACCACCACACCATTTCCCGATCGGATAATGCGCCCTGACATGGCTGCAACCACCCATGCCGACGATTCAAAACAACCCGTTTTATCGGTGGCAGGGGCAAAATCCAATGCTGCCCAAACATCTGCTGAGCTCCAAGCCGCGTGTGGACCGCCAGTAAATGCCCATATATAGCCGGTGTCAAACGGCAGGATCATTTCCGGCTGTACGGTATCGACCGGGATCAATGGCTCAACAGTTTGCGCTCGAATCCATGGGTTATCAAACATATCCTCATAAAGGGTAAAGAAATTTTCCTCCCCAAATAAATTCAAAGACCAATCCTCAAAATCATAAAGGTATGTAAATGCATTCATGAGTCCAACGGTTCCAGCGTTCAATTGCGGTGCTAGGCGTAATTCCCCCACATCTTGAAAATTGATCACCAATCGCCGACCCTCTCTCCAGCCATAATACCCTTCCATCACCATGCTGGCAAACCAGGCTGATTGAAGGTATAAATTCCGCTTCATTTCATTGATATAACCCATAGGATAGGTCAAGGCAATCGTGTCTTCAGGATCGGGGAAACCATAAACCCAACCCGATTTATATTCGAGAAAAGCCAAGAGCAAACGAGGGTTCACAGAATATTCCAAAGCCACCCTGCCAATAATATCCGCCCCTGATGTCCACCCAGTAGATGCTAAATATTCCTTATAAGTTGAAAGGTAACCACCAGCCGCATTGACAAATTCATCAATATTAAAATTGATCGTTGAAGGTGAAAAGGCAACCTCACTATCTGGCAATAATTTCTTTTTCGAACTGGTCTCTTCCAGGTTATTGGGAATAATTAACAGCTGACCAGGCGGTAACAGTCGCTTCCGCTCCAGGGGCTCAGGTGAGGTAATCTCATCCATATCCACACCAAACCGCTTGCTGACCATCGATAAGCTATCGCCGGCGATCGTGTAATATAGCACATGCGAATCCTCACTGGGTGGGACGATTTGGCCCTGTGTGGGCAGCGGAACCGTCGGACGCTGTTCAATTTCCTGCGTTGCCACAACTTCGGGGAGATCGGTTTCTTCAAGTGTTTCAATCAAAATAGTTGTAGGTGTAGGCGTAGGCGCTTGTGCAACACTGATCTCTTGCTTTGTATTTGGAGCCAGCACAGGATAGGCCAGGCTGCTGCAGACCGCCACAGCCAAAAACAATGCCACTGTCAGCAAAGCTCCCATCCGCTTTACCCGGCGCTGGTAATAGCGTTGCCTAGCGCTGGATGGCGTTGAACGACGAACGCCCATTCCAAGCCTCCAAAGTCACATCCCCTTTAATTAAATATCCGTCATATTCAACCCCGTAACCCTCAGACACCCAACCATCCAGGACCAGGGGTAAATCGCCATCTGCTGCGATCCATTCACCATTATACCGCCGAGCGATATGCAGGTGAGTACCCGTTGAAAAGCCTCCCTCGCAGGACGGATGCCCGATACGCTCCCCTGCCTCTAAATATGTCCCCACCCCAACCCGTTCCCAGGAATCAATGTGCATGTACAAGATCGACCATCCGGTCTGCCAGATCCCATCACCATCCAGATCCTGGATCACAGCGCCATGATCAGAATAGACAATTTCACCAGCGGCTGAGGCCGTTACCCAGGCAGCACTCGGGAAGCAACCCAGGGCATCGCCGGGAGGAGCAAAATCGATCGCTGCCCAGGCGGAACCGGTATCCCATCCCCCATGAGGACCGCCGGTAAACGACCAAACAGTCCCTGATTCAAAGGGTAAATCAAAATCTGGTTGGGATAAATCCTCAGGGATCATCGGCTCATATGATTTGGAAAAGGGATAGCCAAAGAACAGAAAATAGGTCTCATAAATCCCTTCATCCGAGATGGCACGCTCCCAAGCTGCACCACTGGTCAGGTAACGCATTAAATTCAACACACCCGCTGTTCCCGGGTTGATCGTGGGATCAACCTGGATAACATTGCCATCTGACAGAATCCAAGCTGTAATCGCATTGATTTTCCACAGGTAATACCCCTCATTGAGAAGATTTGAAGCCAGACACAATTGTCGATATAATCCTTCACGATAAGCTTCATAATAACGCATCGGGTATACCAAAGTTTCCGGGGGCGGATTGCTCATTGTCACCCATTGGCTTTGATATTCCAAAACCGTCAACAGCAATCGTGGATTGATCGAATACTCTAATGCCACGCGCTTCACAATCTCTGGTCCACTCAGGGATATGCCATCAACAATTTCCGAATAGACGGTGAGATAACCATTTTTTTTATTCACAAAAGCATCAAGATCAAAATCAGCGTTTGAGGGGCTATTGACCAATTCGGAATCCGGGATGATCTTGAAGGAGGATGCCTTTTCCTCAAAAGATGGTGGGGGGATCAACAAATTCTGTCCCACTTCAATCAGGTCAGCATTGATGATATCATTGAGGAGGGCAATTTGAGCAATAGATACCTGATATTGCTGGGCAATTTTTCGCAGCGTATCCCCTTTCCGAACGGTATAAGTGACTGAATCACTGCGCTGGGTGGGCAGCACAATCGGTGGATTGGGCGTTGGCGTTGTCTGGGGTCGTTCGATTTTAATCTCATCTTCCACTTCTGCAGTGGTAGCCTCCGGTACCCAAAGGATTTCACCGCCACCATCCAAACCAGAAACCTGCCAGGGTTTTGCACCTGGCCCAGGTTGATAGCATCCTCCCAGAAATATCACTCCGAATAAGATCAGCCTTAGAAATCGTTTATTTAACAAAGAATCAATCTCCCTCTGGGGTTTGGCAATAAAGAGAAATGTATCGCAATTCTTCAGCTTTGACAGCGTCAGCCGCCTGGCGTGCCCCTTCGCTAAAAGAAAGCGCATGATCAAGGGCGACATCTGCTGCCGTTGACCAGTAGCGGGGCAACACCATCAATGGGTCATTAATAGCCCTCTCTTCTTGACCTAAGGGAATCCAATTGAACATGATCGGTCCCCTGGAATAGGCTGTAAAACCGACCTTATAACCCGCCATACGCGCCACGCGGATTGAGGTTTCAGTGAAGTTGCCCCCAGACCAAATATGCGCTTGAGGGACCAACCCAAAATGCTCTTCAATAATTGCCCTTGGCTTGAATAACTCCTCCTCAATGACGTCGAGTGGGACATAATCCTGGATATATATGGAGTTGTGACCATGGGATTGAACATCCAGACGGCCAGATTCTGCCAAGGTTTCCATTTGATCCCAGAGAAAATCAGAAGTCGCATCTGTGCTCAACCAGGCCAGTGTAAGCGTCCAATCATTTTGTTCAAGATAGGGCATAAACAATTCTGTGACCCCTGGTCGACGGTCATCCAGGATCAGTATCATTGATCGTTCTGGAATCTTTTGATTATCCTCGAGAAAGCTAATTAATTCTTCAGTTGTGATCGTTGAAAATCCCATATCTTTCGCTTTTGCCATAAAATATTCAAAATATGCCATCGAGATCGTCGTGGAGTCGTTAATCTCACGACCCGGTTTTGCAATTGAATGGAACATAATCGGTACAACAATCGTGCCAGGTGGACTTTTTTCCTCATCCCACTTGTTAAGAAGATAATGACAGGGATCCTCTAAATAGGAAACTGGCGAAACGCCCTCTCGTAAATTTGTGGGAGAGAAAATCGACAGGTCAAATGGTGTTGGTGTTACTGTTGGAGGTACAGGAGTCTGCGTGGGTGTCATTGTGGGCAATGCTGTGGGACTGGCAGTGAACGTCGCTGATGGTGTGAATGTAGGATAAGGCTCCTGGCTCTTCTCAACAGGGACAGATTTTTCGATCAACGGAACTTCGGGGAGATAATCGCGTGAGACTGAGCAGGCAGTCACAAAACAAAAACAAATTAATAACAGTAAACGAAACGGTTTCATAAAAAAGAGAATCCAGAAAATTCAATTATAATTGACCTGATTATACCGAAACTTATTATTTTCGGTTCGTGTCATTTATTGAAATGTAACTACTCAGGTCATCCTACTGTTGAAGAGAGGGGGGTGTGGTTTGGCGGCTTCGCCGCCTAACCACATCCCTCAATTCCCTTGCAGACTTAGTAATTACATTAAAATTTAATCAGGTAAAATAAGATTAGTCTGTTAAATTAATATCATTACCATCGGGAGAAGACGAATGAAAAAATATGTTTGGCCCTTACTCATCATCTTCTTTTTCTTAGGAGGGCTTGTTGTCATATTAATTGGCCAGGTTGCCCTACCACCTAAGATGAGGCCTGAAACTGTCGAGCAAATCAGCGAAAAATGGACCACGGCGGGTCACTCGGACCGCGAATCTGAATCCTTTACTGACTGGGACGAGGATGACCCCCCAGAAATTCCTACCAATTGTGCCAAATGCCATAGCGTGAATGGTTATCTTGATTATCTCGGCGAGGACGGTAGTGAAGCCTATGTCGTGGATAAAGCGGCACCAATCGGATCCGTTGTGAGCTGCCTTGTTTGCCATAATCCCAGCGCCCATGCGAAAGACATCACCTTATTCCCCTCCGGTGTTGAGATCGATGGATTGGGAATGACCGCTAATTGTGCTGAATGTCACCAGGGTATACGCTCTAACCAGGATGTGTCAGCCGCGATTGCAGACTTGCCTGAGGATGAAGTCAACGAAGACCTCAGTTTCATCAACGTTCATTACCGGGTTGGCGGCGCAACCCGATTCGGGAGTGATGCTTCTGCAGGTTATCAATACCCCGGGAAAACTTATGATGGTTTCTTCCCCCATGTGAAGAATTTCCAAACCTGCACCGATTGCCATGACCCACATTCTCTGAAAATCACCCCCAGTGAATGTGCGTCATGCCACCCTGTTGTGACCGGTTTAGCCAATCTGCGAGATATCCGTGAACCTGGCCGACCTGATTATGATGGCGATGGTAACACAACCGAAGGCATTCATCACGAAATTGCAACACTGCATGAGTTATTGTATGAAGCGATTCAAACCTATGCCAGCGATGTTATCGGGCAACCGATTGTTTATACCTATCAATCCCCGCAATGGGTCATCGACACCAATAGCAATGGCATTGCAGACGGGGACGAGATAGATCGAGCGAATACATATCCCAATTGGACACCCAGGCTTGTCAAAGCCACTTACAACTATCATCTGGTCGTCGAATCAGCCGGTGGTTTCACACATAATCCCATGTATGTCATACAACTCTTATTCGACACCATTGATGACCTGTCAGGCGCGGTCAGCCTTGAAACAACAAACCTCATCCGACCCGAGTAAAAAATACTGTATTTGTACAAAACATAAGGGACCATCCATTTGATGGTCCCTTTTTTATTATTTTCTTAGGCTATCAAATACAGGTGATTAAATCAATCCAGACTGGATTGCACCAAAAACCAATGCCAAAACCAGACATAAAAGGACTGTGATGATGATGAACCAACGCTGGAGCAGATGTTGAATATTCATTTACGCCTCCTATTACGCCATGTCATATTGTTCAGAAAATACATGCATTGATGGGATCTCAAGTCTTTTAAGACTAGCCTCAACAGCATCGATCATCGGCAAAGGACCACAAAGAAAGTAAGTCCATTCCTTATAATTTGCTGGCAGATACCGACGAAGAACATCATAAGTAATAAAACCCTTCTCCCCTTGCCAATTCTCGGGAGGTTTTTCAAGTACGTGGACCACTTTCAGGTTCAACTGTTTTTCGAGTTCTGCTAGTTCCTCTCGATATATTATTGTCTCCCAGGTTGGGTTACCATAAAAGAAAATCATCTCTTTTGTACACTTCCGAGAAGCCAAAGTGCGCAGCATACTCATCACTGGAGCAGAACCAATACCTCCGGCAATGTACACCATGGAGACACAATTGTGTTCGTCCATGCTGAAGTTGCCATAGGGACCATCAACATAAACGGTTTGTCCTGGATTGAGGGTTTTGATTTTACTTGTAAAATCTCCTAACTCCTTGATTGTGAAGCCAATATAGACATCATCCTGGTCCGCATTTGTAGAAAATGAAAATGGATTCTCCCGGAATATAAAAGGAGATTCCGTCGTTATCCAGGCAAATTGGCCAGCCTCGAAATCCATGCCCGTGTGTCCAACCGGCTCGAGATAAAGTGACCAACTTTGTCCACGCTCTTCCTCGATTCTGACTACTCGATAAGGCCGTTTAATCATGATAATAGGCCTGACAAATCGAATATAAAGGATGATGGCTAACCAAATCCCAGCTAAAACCAACCAAATGATCCTCTGGTAAGTAAGTGACATGTAATGATTGACTCTAAACATATGAAAAAGTCCAAAACCAATCGCTAAGAAGGAAAGCCCATCATGCACCCAACGCCATATATCATATTTGATTTTCATCACTTCACGCCAAACTGATGTCACCACCAAAAAGAGCATAACAACAACAGCAATCACTCCTGCTCTGGCACGCCACGGTGCCCTGGCTAAGTCTAGCAATTGCAACGTTTCTGGATTGTTAATAAACAATAAAATGGGATGGGTCAAAATAATCAAAAAGGTAAATATCGAAAGACCATGATGAAAGGTGTATAAGGTGTCCATTGGGAAGACTTTTGTAAAGAATTTCAACCGAGATGTGGGAATGGTTTGCAAGCCAAGTAATGCCATCGCCAAGAAGCCCAATGCAACCGAAACCTCCCTCAAGAATTCTCGCCCTCCAGGTTTTGGTAGGATCATCAGGAGCAACAAAGGTAGAAACACCATAAGAAAATAAAAGGCAAGCCATAGATAGGTTTGGATTTTTTTCTTCAAGTCTCACTCGCTTTCTTATAACACTCTTTTTTAATCTGAATGGTTATCCACAACCATAAATAAATTTTACCTGATTGATCAACTCCTCTGAATTCTTCTGGCAACTCAATCTGGCATCAGGTCCAATTATATGAATACTTTCTAAATTCGATCCAGTCAAAGTGATAATGGATGAGTAGTTCTAATAACAATTCAAAGGAAATAGCATCTTTCCTGATCCTAATTGTAATCTAGAATTTTATTATGTTTGATCAAACGTCTCACTTGCGGTTGACAAATCCTCGTTTTTGGATAGAATAAAATCCAATCGCCGAAGTGGCGGAATAGGCAGACGCGCTACGTTCAGGGCGTAGTGAGCTTTGGGCTCATGAGGGTTCAAATCCCTCCTTCGGCACTGCCCCACATCCTTTGTGGGGTTTTGTGTTTTTATGACCCCATCGGATAAAGATGGTACAATAATTGAAACAAGTCAACCAAGAATTACATGCAGCGGAAACGATGAAAAAGATCCTGAAAGACAAACGTGTGATTGTAATCATCCTGGCGATCGTCCTGGTCTTACTGTTCATGGATTTTAATCAGCGCATGGTCCTCCTTTCGAAACTGCGCAGTCAAGAAAAGGATTTGACTCAAAAATATGCTCAATTAGAGTCCACACGCGATGCCTTAAAAACAGAGCTTGCTTATGCCAAGTCTGACCAGGCAGTTGAAGAATGGGCGCGTGAGGAAGGGGGCATGATCCAATCAGGGGATATTCCCATCGTTCTCCTGCCGCCATCCAATCCCATCCCTATCAAACCGACACCACAGGAAGCCGTTGTCGACGAGATAGAAAAATGGGAGATCTGGCAGGAACTTTTCTTTGGTAAATAGGATCGTCGCTTCCCCAAAAACACCTCTATTTAGTAATAGATTCAATCTTTACATATAGGAGAGAACATCGATCCAAATCCCTTCATCATTTTTTTCGCGGGATGGATGCAATACCCCCCAAAAATCTCACTATCCCATCAATTTTTACGCTCAATCTTCAGATAATGCCAAATGATCCTTTCTCATTACCAAACTCGTCCCTTAGCAGATAAAAATGCGCCCCCTGTGATGACGCTCTCTACAGATCTGGGGATTTCTACCATCCAGGTCAATCTGACTGATCATGGCTGGCAGCTACCAGATGGCAGGATATTAACATTCAGCCAAATCCAAACGATCAACGCCAATGAAAATAGCTGTTTTTTATTTGTTGACAATAAAATTAGCAAAATCGAAGCTTTCTCAGAGAATACCAACCGCTATTACAGCCTTTTTCCAACCCCCAAAGCGCCTACCCTGTTGATTTCCGGCATCCCCATGCACCGCATAAAAGGGACGGATCCTGTGGAAGATACCCGACAAAAAATCAAGGCTTTGGGAAAAATCTTTGGTCGGGTTTTAGATACAGCGTCCGGGTTGGGTTACACCGCCATCCAAGCCGCTCGAACCGCTGACCAGGTGATCACGATTGAATTCGATCCGATTGTGTTTTCTATCTGCCGCCTGAACCCCTGGTCACAGGCTTTGTTTACCAACCCTAAAATCAATCATCTGATTGGCGATAGTTGGGAACTTGTCCAGATGTTCCCTGATAAAAGCTTCAACGCCATCATTCACGACCCACCCACCTTCACCCTTGCGGGACATCTCTACTCACAAGAAATCTATGCGAGTTTCCATCGCATTCTGAGCGATCGGGGGCGCTTATTTCATTACATCGGCAACCCAGACAGTCGCACAGGTGCAATCATCACACGCGGCGTCATTGATCGGCTGACCAAAGCCGGCTTTACAATCACACCAAAATCGCAAGCTTTTGGCGTGCTTGCCAGGAAATAATCCCTCTTTTATTTTCTTGAGAATCCAAATCTGAACCCAGTTAGGCAATCGACCTTTTATCATGTATAATTTTGACGAAATGGATATCAAAGACTTAACCCAAGCGATGCATCAATTCGTAAGTGATAAGGGCTGGTATCAAGCTGACAGCCAACGACCGCAAACCCCAAAGAATTTGGCAACCTCACTCAGCATTGAGGCTGCTGAGGTCTTAGAACACTTTCAATGGGGTGAAAAGACTCCAGACCCCCAATCGCTGGCAAGCGAACTGGCGGATGTCGCGCTTTATCTCCTGCAACTTGCCAGTGTTTCAGGGATCGATCTTGAACAAGCCATTATCGAGAAGCTCAAAAACAACGCCATGCGGTGTTGGGACCTTGAACAAAATGAACCGAACATAAAAGGACACCATGAAGAATAAGATTAGCGTTTTTGGCGGAGCCAATCCTCGTCCCGACTCGAAAGTTTATCAGCAAGCCTATCAACTCGGGAAATTACTGGGACAGGCTGGGTTGACCGTCCTCACCGGCGGTTACATGGGCACCATGGAAGCCACCTCACGTGGTGCCAGTGAGGCTGGTGGACATGTGATCGGGGTGACTTGTCGCGAAATTGAATCCTGGCGGCCTGTTGGTCCCAATTCCTGGGTCGCAGAGGAATGGCGCAAAGAAACCCTCTTAGACCGCCTTCAAGCCCTGACGGAAAACTGTGATGCAGCCATCGCTCTGCCAGGAGGGGTAGGCACCCTTCTTGAAATCGGCCTCTCGTGGAATCAATTAGCCATCCATGCCGTTGATCCCAAACCAATCATCCTCATGGGCAGCGGTTGGCGCAGCGTCATTGAAACTTTCATCAGGGAATTGGGAGAGTATATTCCCATGGATAAACGCGAATACATTGCCTTTGCGCCCGATCCTGAATCAGCCTTTGAGCTTCTATCGCTATTCCTGAATTTGCCATCAAAGGGCAATTGCCGATAAGAGAAAATAATAGAAAAGATGAATGAAAAGAAGATAACCTCAAAATCAGAAAGTTTCTCCGAGTGGTACAACCAGCTCGTGCAGCGTGCAGAGTTGGCTGATTACGCCCCTGTGCGCGGTTGCATGGTTGTTCGACCCTACGGTTGGTCACTCTGGGAAAACATTCAAGCTGCCCTGGATCGCCGCTTTAAAGCTACCGGCCATGTTAATGCAGCTTTCCCCCTCTTTATCCCCATGTCCTTTCTTGAAAAAGAAAAGGAGCACGTAGAGGGATTTTCGCCTGAATTAGCAGTAGTCACAATTGGCGGCGGTTCACAACTGGAGGAGCCTCTGATCGTACGTCCAACTTCCGAAACAATTATTGGTTATATGTATTCCAAATGGATCCAATCCTACCGCGATTTGCCCGTTTTGATCAATCAATGGGGCAATGTTGTTCGCTGGGAAATGCGCACACGCTTATTCCTGCGCACGCTTGAATTTTACTGGCAGGAAGGTCATACTGCCCATGCCACAGCGGAGGAAGCGGAAGCAGAAACGCTTCAAATGTTATCGATTTATCAGGACTTTGCTCTTAATGAGGCTGCCGTACCTGTTATCCCGGGTCGTAAGAGTGAGAAGGAAAAATTTGCGGGAGCCGTACGCTCTTATACCATTGAGGGGATGATGGGAGATACCAAAGCCCTCCAAGCCGGTACGAGTCACAATCTAGGACAGAATTTCGCCAAAGCGTTTGAGATTCAATACCTTGATGAAAATAACACTCTGCAATACTGCTGGACCACC
>CAZWDG010000020.1:0-12568 GCA_964633075.1 uncultured Candidatus Brevefilum sp. | reverse complement strand
GAGAGGGGGAGCTGAATGTGCTGATTTGTGGCTGTGAAACCAGGAAGCTGACGATTGGCAAAATCCTTGTCCACCGGCTGCCAGATATCCGGTTCGACACGCAAGAAGAGGGCACCTTTCTGGCGGCAGAGCGCATCGACCTCAGGCCAAAAATTCACCCAGTCACCTTCCCCAATCGGCCCCCGTGGGATATACCCAACACTTAATCCAAGGGGCAGGCGACGGAAAAGGACCATTGCGCCTATTTGCCCTTTGTGGATAAAAAAAGGGGACCAGCCAAACGCTCCTTTTAATGCCCCCCAGGCCGGGGTTTGAAGGATATGGGCTTTGGGATGGTCGTCTATGAACTGCTCCCACGCCTGTGGGGTTAGTAAATCCATATGCTCCTTGAACGATAATTGGCAATCTTTTGTCTTATTGCTGGCCAGAGGAAACCGTGAGGGTTCATTCTACCATATCGAGCGTTGTCTCTTGAAGGGATATGGAAGCGCCTGGGATTGTCTCACTTAAGAGCTTTCGGATCTCTTCTGATTTGCCTTGATTGGCGAATTGAATCAATTGATCGACAACCTCTTCCAGGTCGTCCTTTGAAAGGATTTCTTCGCTATCAACGCGGTGAATATCCGGGTGGGAGGTGGGGGAATAGGCAAAGCCCTGGTCCCAGAGGTCTTCACTCAATTTTTCGCCAGGACGAATACCTGTAAATACAATGTCGATATCCACACCCGGTTCTAAACCTGACAGGCGAATCAGGTCTTCAGCCAGGTCAAGGATTTTAACTGGCTGACCCATATCCAAAATATAATTTTCTCCCCCCTTACTCAGGGTTGACGCTTGTAAGACGAGGTGGACTGCCTCAGGGATGGTCATAAAATAACGTTTCATATCGGGGTGTGTCACCGTCACCGGTCCACCTGAGGCAATTTGCCGCTTGAAGCGCGGGACCACACTGCCTCGGCTTCCCAGGACATTCCCAAAACGGACCACAGTGAAGGCGCGATGATGCTGATGAGCAGCACTTAAGACCAGCATTTCTGCAATCCTTTTGGTCGCGCCCATAATACTGACCGGTCGGATGGCTTTGTCGGTCGAGATCATCACAAGATGTTCCACATTGAATTTTAATGCGACATCAACGATGTTGTACGTGCCCAAAATGTTATTGGTGACCGCTTCTTCGATATTACTTTCCATGAGCGGGACATGCTTATGGGCGGCAGTATGAAAAACCACTTCGGGGTGCCAGCGTTCAAAAATCACGCAGAGCCGGTCTTTGTCACGGATATCAGCGATCAACGGTACCATTTCTAATGTGGGAAAGGTCTCTTTCAGTGTCATTAATGTGCTGAAGATACTGTTCTCGCCATGACCAAGCATCAGCAATTTTCTTGGATTTTGGCGAGCAATCTGACGGCATAATTCACTCCCAATAGAACCGCCAGCGCCGGTGACCATTACAATCCGGTCCTCCAGAACTCGACCCAGCGCTTCCGTATCCATATGGACAGGTTCCCGACGGAGAAGGTCGGTAATTTCCACATCGCGCAGACGGTTGACACTGACATCACCGCCCAGAAGTTCGTATAATCCCGGCATGGTGCGGAAGGCAACCCCGCTCCGGCGGCAGGTTTCTGTCACAGCTCTTAATATTTGACCTGATGCGCTGGGGATGGCAATGATCACCTCGTCCACATGCCGAGTCGCCAACACGTGGTCGAGCTGGTTTAATGGTGCCACAACCGGAACGCCATGAATTTGACTGTTCTGTTTGGTGGGATCATCATCAAGGAAGCCAATCGGTTTAATATTAAGCTGGGGATTTTTCAGTAATTCGCGCACAACCATGGCTCCGGCATCCCCTGCACCGATCACCAGAACCCATTTCTTCCGGCGTAAGTACCCCCCGCGTCCATCGTCCGCAGTTGATGAGGTCTCAGCAATCCAGCGGAAAACGAAACGCAGTCCACCAATCAAAGCCATGGACAACAACCAGTCAATGATCAGGACGGATCGTGGAAATCCATAAAACATATCTAAAGCTCTCAAGGTGAACATAGCCCCTGAAACGATCATTGAAGCCACTGTTACGGCAGAGAGGATCAGCACCAGCTCGCGGATGCTGGCATAACGCCACAGACGGCGATAAATCCCAAAAAAATAATAAATGAGGGGTTTAATCACCCCGGAGATTCCCAACATCCATAAAAGCGATTCTTCATAGGTGGGGAATATTGCGATCAGCTCTAACCTGAGCATATAGCTGGCCATAACCGAAAACAGGCTCAGGAAAATATCCCCGAACAAAAGGTAGCGATTACGAACTTGTTTTCCGAAAATGATCATTAAAAAATCGCCTTGAGCTTTATTGTCCTTTGAAACCGAAGACCGTACCGATCGTCCTCAGTAGGATGCTGATATCCATGAAAAGATTGCGATGTTCGATGTAATAAAGATCATACTCCAATTTGATCGCCGTTTCGTTGACAGTGCCTGCATAACCATAGTTGATTTGAGCCCACCCTGTAATCCCTGGTTTGACCAGAAGGCGCGCCCGATAGAAGGGGATTTCCTTTTGAAAATGTTCCACCATTTGCGGTCGTTCTGCTCTTGGACCCACAAGGCTCATCTCTCCCCTGAGGACATTCATAAATTGTGGTAATTCGTCGAGATGGGTTCTACGCAGGAACCAGCCAAATTTTGTCACCCGGTCATCGTTTTCCTCTGTCATGCGAGCAATACCATCCTTCTCAGCGTCACGTTCCATCGTGCGAAACTTGATGATCTTATAAACCTGACCGCCCCTACCCAGACGTTCTTGGAGAAAGAAAATTGGGAAACCAGATTCAAGCAGGATACCCAGGCTGATCATGGGGAAAAAGAACAACATGATTAATATCCCGACCAAACCACCCGCCAAATCAATCAGGCTCTTGGAAAGCTGGTAAAGCGTGCTGGTGCGCGTCTTTTCAACGAAGGAGCGAACGATCCATTCCGCTTCTAATAAAAAGATGGGCACCCTTGCGAGAATCTCTTCGTAGACTTGCGGCATAAGGGAAAGATTGACACCCATCTCCTGCGCGGCCAGGATGGATTGAAACATGCTGCCTTTTATCTCACCACTGATGGCTAAAATCAAATCAGAGATCTGGTCTTTCTGAATAAAATTAATCAGTGATTGACTGTCCCCTAGGACAGAGAATTTGCCAATTTCCGCCCCTTGTTTTTGGGGGTCATCATCAATCAACCCGATCACATTAAAGGGAGGCGACCACTGATCACTGATGACCTTTACCAAGGTTTCACCTGCTTTTCCTGCGCCAATGATCAGCACCCGCCTGAGAAGATGCGGAGAGGTGAACAGCTGAACATAGATCAAGCGCCAGAGTAAGGTGAATATGGCAGCGAAAAAAATGAAGAATGCGAAACCTCTTCGGGGAAGTGAGTTGGGTTCCGAGGTGAAGTAGATCAATAAATAGAGCAGGATACAAATCAAGGAAGCCAACCCAATTCCTTTGATTGTCTCGCGTGGACTGTTGGCTCGGTGAATATCGTAGAGTTCCACCAATAAAATCACCCAAAAAATTGGCAATAAATAATACCAGAAGGGGGGACGATCGGTGATGAACCCAATTGAAAATTCCATCCAGGCATCACCCGCAGCCCATAAGTACAACGCCAGAAATAATGCCGCGCCTGCCATGAGGATATCCCCAATCAGCAGGATCACGACCCTTTCTGATGAGCCCAGATGCCATCTTCTTGGCCGAGATTTTATATCCATAGCTTACATTTTAACCGTTATTTTGTTTTTTGCGGGTGCAGTATACTCCACAGGAAACCAGCACCCCATGAAAAGTGCATGGTTGCGATTGCCAGAGGAACGCCTGCAAGGATCGCAAAATATCTATGTTTAATCGCGAGTTGCAAGCTTGCTACCAAAAGAACACCAATGTAGAACCCTAAAATGGCAATCAAAACCCATCCCATCCATGTGATAAATAGCGTCAACAGGGTCAGGACGACCAAAGTGGACATAAACAGGGGCGGCAGCGCTTGACGCCAGCGGATTGTTCCTGGATAACGTCGCAACATCTGCCATTTCCAGAAACCGTAGCGCCAATATTGCTTTGCCAGGGATGCCAGGTCCCCACGAGCATAATACACAGAGCGTATCTGGGGGTCAAACCAGATCTTACCGCCGCTCCTCCGAATACGGGTGTTAAATTCATAGTCTTCATTGCTCAGCAAGGTTTCGTCAAACATGCCAACCCGGTCAAGGAGATGACGGTGAAAAGCGCCAAAGGGGACTGTGTCGACTGCGCCGGCTTGATCGCTGTAACGATAACGCGCATCACCAACACCAATAGGATGGGCAGCAGCGACCGCAATGCTTTGGGCCATCCAGTGATCCCTGCTGGGGCGGATATCCCACACACCCCCCACATTTTCTCCAAGCCCCGCGATTAACGCAGTCACTGCCCGATCAACATATTCACGGTCGGGTTCAGAATGCGCGTCTAATCGGACGATAACCTCACCTGAGGAGGCGGCGATGGCGGCATTTAGAGCAGATGGGATGGTCCTTTTGGAATTTTCGATCAGCTTAATCGTCAAATCTGGGTGGCGCGACTGCCAATCCTTAATGACAGATTGGGTACCATCGGTTGATCCACCATCGGCAATCACCACTTCCAGCGCCTGATGCGGGTAAGTCTGCCTGTACAAAGCCTCTAATAAAAGGTGAATAGTGGCTTGCTCATTGTAGCAAGGGACAATGATGGAGACTTTTTTTGACATGATAAGATCCAATGGCATCACCTCAGGTATTTTTTACCATACAATGGCCCTTTTCCCTGATTATCGTATGGATTGAAGATTTTGGAAGATTTAGTGCGCAGGTCAGTTTTCAGTCGTCTCCCGCGGATATTTTTCGGGCTAAGGGAAACCTTAATCTTCAGCTCTGTCGGGAAGAAGGGCAACGGCTTCAATTTCCACCGCAGCCCCCAATGGCAGGGCAGCCACCTGGAAAGCGGAACGTGCTGGGCAATTTTCTGTAAAGAAGGTGCCGTAAACCTCATTCATCAAGCCAAATTCGCCGATGTCATTTAAAAAGACGGTGGTCTTAATCACTGATGCCAACCCGCTTCCCGCAGCTTCTAGAACTGTGCTGATATTATTGAGTACCTGGCGGGTTTGCGCCTGGATGCCGCCCTCGACCAGCTTGCCCGTGGCGGGATCGATGCCAATCTGACCGGCGGTGAAGACCAGGTGTCCTGTGCTCACACCGATGGAGTAGGGGCCTATGGCTTTGGGTGCTTTATCAGAGGTAACAATTTTTTTTTGGTGCTTGGTGGTCATGAAAAGCCTTTCTCTTAATGGATGATGTGTTTCATGATGAATTATATCATTTGAGAATAGGAGAAAGATTGTAGTATGGTGGACAGTCTGGATGGAGAGATTAAGGTAAGTGGTATACGTTACTAGGGATTAGGAAGACAAGCGGTGAATAGTGAGTGGGGTAATTAGAATTATTGGCGCATTTATCTCCAACGCACACTCTTGGGGAGTGCAGTCATCTTTCCAGATCGGATCCTCTTAATCCTTTTTGACGCATCGTAGCCTCTTAATGCACTCTAAGCACTTTACGAAGGGAGAGGGCAGGGTGAGGGTCCAACTTACAAATAACCCCTCATCCGTCACGTCGTGCCTCCTCTGCACCTCGAGGTGTTCCGCTGCGCTCCAGGGGAAGCTGTCAGCAAAAGCTGACTGATGAGGGAATTGGGCTTCCCCTGCACCTGGAAACGTTCCGCTGCACTCCAGGGAAGGCTTTACCCTCATCCGTCACGCCTACGGCGTGCCACCTTCCCCCAAGGGAAGGCAATCGCACCGCACCTTACAGAAGCCCCACCCGTTCGTTGAATGCCTCAATCCTGGCATCGATCTCGGGGACCTGTGCGTGGAGCTCGGTCCAGTAATCTCTTTGGTACCACTGAGCCTGGATTTCCTCATAGGTTTTACCCTGCTGTTCGACCCAGGTGTAATATTTTAAATTGTGGATGCGTTTCTGGCCCGTATAGGTTAAATCCTCCAAATAATCCGTGGCAACCCCCTTTAGCCAGCGGGCATCATCCACGGCGGCTTGCTTTGCAGAGTAGGTTCCCATTTCTTCTTGCATTTCTCGTAAACGGCTCTGATAAAGCTCCATAGAATCTGTTAACATAGTGACAATCACATCATTTTCAGAGAGTTCGTAATATTTAGCTGCCTTGATGGCTGAGAGAAGGTTAGAAATACTCGAGAAACCTAACAAATCAAGTTTTTCAACCAGCTCAACGGGAACACCAGAGTTGGTCAGGTGGGTTCGCCCTTCCGGCTCATTGAATAACCGCGCCAGGTTGACCACCGCGTTATCGTCAATTGCGACCACCGTGTCGGTATTCCTGACATTGTGAATCCAGGGGACGTGTTTATCGCCAATGCCTTCAATGCGGTGTGCACCAAAGCCATTTTGCAGTAAGGTGGGGCATTGTACAGCCTCAGAGGCAACGACATGGCTACCGGGAAAGACTTTCTTTAAGTAATCCCCCGCAGCAATCGTTCCTGCTGAACCAGTTGCGGAAACCACACCCCAATAGCTGTCCTTGGGGCCGGCCACCTCGTTGAACATCCTCTCTAAGGCGCGACCCGTTAGATAATAATGCCAGAGATGATTGCCAAATTCATCAAATTGATTGAAGATCATCAGATCTTCACCCGATGTGCGCAGCTCCCAGCATTTATCGAAAATCTCTTTGACATTTGATTCCGAGCCTGGGGTCCGGATGACCTCCCCTGCGATGCTGGCCAGCCAGTCAAAGCGCTCCTGGCTCATCAGTTCCGGTAAAATGGCGATGGATTCACAAGCCAATAAAGCTGAGTCATAGGCACCGCCCCGACAGTAATTCCCAGTGGAAGGCCAAACGGCTTTTTGTTGGGTGGGATCAAATTGACCGGTCACCAGGCGAGGAACAAGACAGCCAAATGCTGCGCCAACTTTATGTGAGCCAGTGGGCATCCATTTCCCTTCCAGTGCTAATATTCTGGCGGGGGTGCCGGTGAGACTTTCAGGAAATTCCATATAGTTCAATCCCCCAAACAGTCCACCGCTGGGCTTTGGTTGATTGTGCCAGGTGATGCGAAACAGGTTGCGCGGATGCAGATCCCATAAACCAATGCCGGTCAGCTCTGCTTTGACCTTGTCAGGAACCAGATCAGGGTTAAGCATCTGCTCAAAGGTGGGGATGATGATATTGCGCTCACGGGCGCGCTGGATCGTGCGTTCAAGGCGATCAGGGTAGATGGTTAAGTCAATTTTTGCCATTAAAGGGTCTCCTTTATCAAAATTCAGAAAAAAATCATTTGTTTTTGGTTTATTGAATCAAATCAATGATGATAAAACGCTAATCATCAGCGACATCCTCATCTTGAGGCGCTTCTGCGACCACATACAGAGGGCGGTCCTTCGTTTCGTCGTAAATCCGCCCGATGTATTCACCGATGATCCCCAGGCTGATCAACTGGACACCGCCCAGAAACAGGACGATGATCAAGGTCGTTGCTTGCCCTAACAGGGCTGTTCCGGTGGTCAATCGCAGGATGGCGACAACCGGGATAGCCAGCACGCTCAATCCTGCTGCGATAAAGCCTAAATAGGTTGCTAATTGGAGCGGAAAATAGGAAAAGCTGGTGATCGCATTCAGGGCAAAATTAATCATCTTGTGGAGGGGATACTTGGATTGCCCTGAGTAACGCGGTTTGCGTTTATAGGGAACACCAATTTGCTTAAAGCCAACCCAGGCGGACATCCCACGCAGGAATCGATGCTTCTCTCGCATCTGTCGCATAACAGCGACGACCTTCTTGTCCATCAGACGAAAATCACCCGTATCCATCGGGATATTTACATTGGTAATGGCGTGAATCAGGCGGTAAAAGAAGGAAGCTGTGGTTTTCTTGAACCAGGTCTCTCCCTCTCGTTCCTCACGTACGGCATAGACAACCTCGTATCCCTCGCGCCATTTTGCGATCAGATCGAGGATCACCTCGGGTGGGTCCTGGAGATCCGCGTCAATGATTACCACGGCTTCACCACGGCTGTAATCCACACCCGCGGTGACAGCGATTTGATGTCCAAAATTTCGGGCAAAGATGACCGGACGAACGCGTTGATCATTTTTTGCCAATTTGCGGATGACATCCGTTGAACCGTCCGTCGAGCCATCATCGACCAGGATAAATTCCCAGGGCTCTCCAGTTTGATCCATGACATCCCGCACCCGGGGGTAGAGCTCGGGGATGTTTTCAAGTTCGTCAAAAATGGGGGCAATAATTGTAAAAGTTGGTTTTCTCATTCGAGTGCCTTCTTTACCGCGTCTAA
Organism: uncultured Candidatus Brevefilum sp.; assembly: GCA_964633075.1. GTDB lineage: Bacteria > Chloroflexota > Anaerolineae > Anaerolineales > Anaerolineaceae > Brevifilum. The sequence continues at coordinate 4,152 of CAZWDG010000020.1, read as the reverse complement.
AGTAGGATCGATGATTGGCGCATGGGGGAGAGCTTGCATGGCAGCTTTCACATCTTTTAGGCCGCTGCCTGTACTGAGTACTAATATCGGGTCATCAGGTGCAACAATGGAGTCTTCCACCGCTTTCACCAACCCGGCATAAGCAGTCGCAGCCGCGGGTTCAGCGAAGATGCCCACGCGTCCAAGTTCTGCGATCGCCCTCAGGATCTCTTCATCCGGCACGGTGATGTATGCGCCATCCGTCTCTCGGGCTGCACGCAGCGCGCGCACACCGTCCCGAGGGAGGTCAACCGCGATGCTATCCGCCAGGGTGCTGGACTGAATGGCTTGAATCACCTCATCGCCTCTGTGGTAGGTGTTGGCAATGGCAGCAGATCCTTCCGATTGGACACCGATCAGGCGCGGCATTTGGGATAACCAACCCAGGGCAGTCAGATCCTTGAATCCTTTGTGAACCCCAGAGATGATGTTACCGTCGCCTACGGGAATAAAGATGGTCAATCGTTTACCCTCTTCGGGCAAACAGCGGATGAGCTGTTCCCAAATTTCAAAAGCAGCCGTTTTCTTGCCTTCGGCGGTGAAAGGATTAAACCCGGTGTTTCGGTTATACCAGCCGAAATGCTGTGTGGCCTGAATGCTAAGGTCAAAAGCCTGGTCATAGTTCCCATCGATCAGGAGCACCTTGGCGCCAAAAACAAGCAGTTGTGCAATTTTAGCAGGCGGCGCTGTTTTCGGAGCGAAGATGATGGCTTTGACCCCCATAGCAGCAGCCATCCCCGCCAGAGCTGCCCCCGCATTGCCAGTAGATGCCCCAACGATCACTTCAGCGCCAATCTGAATTGCTCGGGCAACGACAATGGCACTGGCGCGGTCCTTAAAGGATGCGGTAGGGTTTGGACTTTCATCCTTGATCCATAACCTCCGCAATCCAAGCTTCTGCGCCAGGCGAAGGGATTTGTAGATGGGCGTCCAGCCTGCGTGGTGCAGCGGCGTCCCGGTGCCACCCGGGTCTTCCACAGGCAGCAAAGGGTGATAGCGCCACAGGGATGCCTCCGGTCTATCCGTAAACTTTTTGGGCGAATATTCACGCCCGATGGCAGCATAATCAAGGACTACATCCAGATTTCCGCCATCTTTAGGGCAGGTGTAGATCACCTCTCCGGGAGCATATGTTGTTCCACACAGGGAACAGATGAAATGTGAGAACTTTTCTTTCATAGTAATTTCCATATATTACGAACAAGTCATGATCATCAGCAATCTATTGATTGCCATCCCTGAATCAAACGACTCAGGGGAGCACCCAGGTGCCCGTCTTGCCTTGCAGGGCTTCGCCGATGTGTTCCGGGTCCGTGATCAGGGCTTTCTTCCCGCCGTTTTCCAGGAATTGGATGATTGCCTGGATCTTTGGCAACATACTGCCCGCGGCGAAGTGACCTTCCTGAATATAGCGCTTTGCTTCAGCGACAGTCATTTCATCTAACCAAATTTCATCAGATTTATTAAAATTCAATGCCACCTTTTCAACCGCGGTGCTGATAACGAACAGATCCGCATCGATCATTTTTGCCAGGAGGGAGGACCCAAAGTCTTTATCGATCACCGCCTCAACGCCTTCCAGGTCACCAGCTTCATTTTCAATGACGGGGATGCCACCACCCCCAACGGCAACCACAATGATGCCGGCTTTGATCAAGGTGTCAATTACATTGGCTTCAACGATGCGCTCTGGGAGGGGTGAAGGCACCACCCTGCGCCACCCACGACCGGCATCTTCCACTACCGTCCAGTTGTCACTCTCAGCGCGGGACTTCGCCTCAATCTCATCCATAAAACTCCCGATGGGCTTGGTCGGGTGTTCAAATGCAGGGTCTTTCTGATTAACAACTGTTTGGGTAACGATTGTGGCGGCATCCTTCTGGATACCCCGTTGTTTGAACTCATTGCCAAGCGCCATTTGGAACATATACCCAATCGCACCCTGCGTATCCGCCCCACAATAATCCAACGGGACCTCGTGAAGGACATGCTTGGCAAGCTCGGAACGGCGCAGGATGAAACCCACCTGGGGGCCGTTGCCGTGGGTGACGACGACGTCCCAACCCATTTCGACCATGTCAACAATATGTTTCATGGTGTCCTTAGCAGCTTCGTATTGATCCTGAACTGTTTGGTGTAAATTATCTTTGATTAAGGCATTGCCACCAACAGCAACAACTGCAACTCCCTTTTTGTTCATACTTGTAAGTACTCCTATCTCAGTAATAGTAAATTTTATGACATGGTTAACGCCATCACGGCTTTTTGGGCATGTAAACGATTTTCCGCCTCGTCAAAAACGACGGAATGCGGTCCATCGAGCACGCCATCGGTCACTTCGATATTACGGTCGGCTGGCAGGGGGTGCATATAAATGGCATCCGCTTTTGCTAAGCCCATTTTGCGTTCGTCAGTAATCCAGCTCTCATATTTTTGAGTGACCTTGGTGATCTGTTCAGGGTCGCTGGTCGTCACTAAGGGCCCCCAGGATTTAGCATAGACGATGTCCGCATCTTTGAAACCTTCTTCCATACTATTGACAATATCAAACCCTGTCTTGTATTTGCGCGCCTGTTCCCTTGCCTGATCCACAATTTCCGGCATCAGCTCAAACTCAGGCGGGTGTGCCAGGGTGACATCCAGGCCAAAGCGGGGCATTTGCAGGATCAGGGATTGAGGAACGGAAATCGGCTTAGAATAGGAGGCGGCATAAGCCCAGGAGACCACAATCTTCTTGCGGCGTAGATCGCGCCCTTTTTTCTCCCAGATGGTCATCAGGTCAGCCAAGCATTGATGGGGATGATAGAAATCGCATTGCATATTTAACACGGGTGATCGGGAAGCGCTTGCTACCAGGTTAAGGTAACGATTGCCGACACCCCAGTCGCAGTGACGGATGGCGATGCCATCAAAGTACCGGCCAAGAATCTCACCGATCTCTTTTTCGGTGTCACCGTGAGAAATTTGGGTGGATTTGGATTCAATAAAGGCTGCGTGTCCTCCCAGTTGTGCCATACCCGCTTCAAAGCTACAGCGTGTGCGGGTGCTGGAAAAGAAAAATAGCATCCCCAGCACTTTGTCACGCAGGTAAGCATGGGGTTGTCCGAGGGCGCGCTTCATTTTCAAGTCAAAGGCGACGTCCAACACGGTTTCCACTTCTTCTTTGCTGAAGTCCAGGTCACCGATCAGATCGCGGCCACGTAAATTGGTGATCATCTTTGTTTTCCTTTACTAATTTTGACAGGCACATGCTAAAGGGTGCAGCTGTCCCATTTCTCATAATGATAAGCTATTCCATGGCGCCTAAAATCAATGCCAGGAGTGCCATACGCATCACAACACCATTGAAGGCCTCCTGCCAGTAGCGGGACCACTTAGTGATGTCTACATCAGGTGGAATTTCATCCATGCGAGGAAGCGAGTGCAGCAAGATCGCATCTGATTTGGCTTTGTTTGTCAACAGTTCGCGGGTGATTTTGTAGTTAGCGGGGGTCATCCCAACATCGCCTTCGCGTTCATCACGAGATTTGGTGTAATCCGGCTGGACGACAGGTTCCACCAGGATCACATCTGCATCAGCAATGGCTTGTTCAACATGATCAGCAACTTTGTAATCCAAGCTGTATTGATCCAATTCTTCCATGAACGCAGCAGTGAGAGACATCTCAGGAGGCGAGACGAAGGTAATCGGGCAGTCAAATTGGGTTAGACCATAAGCAAGGGAGTGCATGGTACGCATGCGCATATCCCCAACGGCTAACCAGCGCAAGCCGTCGATACGACCTTTTTCTCTCAGGACGGTGTAAAGATCGGTCAGGATCTGGGTGGGGTGTTCACCCCAACCATCACCACCATTGATAATCGGAACACTAGCCCATTTTGCAGCTTCATGGGGAGCGCCTTGCTGGAAGTGACGCATCACAATAACATCGCCATAGAACTCCAGCATTTTCACTGTGTCTTTGATTGATTCCTGGTAAAAGTCACCAGCCCGAGTCATCTTAGCATCAGCGAAACCGGTCACCTGGCCACCCAATCGGATCATAGCAGCCTCATGAGCTAGTCTTGTGCGAGTACTTGGTTGGTAGAAAGCTGTTACGAGCGTTTTGCTTC
>CAZWDG010000019.1:0-12663 GCA_964633075.1 uncultured Candidatus Brevefilum sp. | reverse complement strand
TGCCAATGTGGATATTACTTTTAATATCCCTGGGGGCAAGATCTTCGGCATCCTGGGAGAAAATGGCGCAGGGAAGAGCACTTTAATGAAAATCCTGTCCGGTTTTATCCAACCGGATTCTGGTGAGATCCACCTGGATGGCCATGTGGTCTCAATTGACTCTCCAGCTGACGCGATCAAATATGGGATTGGTATGCTGCATCAGGACCCTTTGGATTTTCCACCCATGCAAGTTATCGAAAATTTTATCCTTGGTCAGGGTGGGGGCTTGATCCTATCACATAAGGAGAAAATTAAGGAATTTCAAGCTTTACAAGACCTGTTTGGATTTTCTTTAGACCCGAAGGTGCATGTGGACTCATTGACGGTTGGCGAGCGGCAACAGTTAGAGATATTGCGCTTATTACAGTTAGGCGCCAAGGTGCTGATTTTAGATGAACCGACCACTGGGATCAGCGCCCAACAAAAGGAAAATTTGTTTGCGGCTCTGAACATACTAGCGGAAGAAGGCAAGACGATCATCTTTGTCTCCCATAAACTGGATGATGTTGAAAGTTTATGCGACCAACTGGTGATATTGCGAAAGGGGATCTTGGTAGGAGAAGTTGAACCACCTTTCGCCACAGAGCAACTGGTTGAGATGATGTTTGGTAAACAAATTTCATTGAGTAACCCTCAACCCCTTGCCCAGGAGAGAGTTGTCTTTGAATTAAAGGATCTGATCGTTGAAAAATACCCCTTGAAAATCGGTCCAGTGGATTTTCAATTACGGGCTGGCGAAGTTATCGGCTTGGCCGGTATGGAAGGCAGCGGGCAGGATTTGTTGCTTAGAGCTTGTGTGGGTTTATTAAAACCAATTGCTGGGCATGTCATTGTGAACGGCAAAGACTTGACCAACAAGAACTACTTAGCATTTATGAAACAAGGCGTTTCATATCTGCCTGCATCGCGGCTGGAAGAGGGTCTTGTGCCGGGATTGACCCTGGCAGAGCACTTTACTGTGACAGATGGCGAAAAAAAGAAGCTGTTCATCGATAAAGCCTATTTCCGCCAAAAAGCTGAAGAAATGATCGAGGAATATCGCATTATCGGTCGATCTGAAACGCCGGTTGAAGCCCTATCGGGTGGGAATCAGCAAAGAGCTGCCTTATCATTATTGCAAGAGTCATTATCTATTATTTTATTAGAACATCCCACCAGAGGCCTGGACATGGAATCGGCTATTTATATGTGGGACAAACTCAAGGAAAGATGTGTCCATGGTGCCTCGATCTTCTTTATTTCTGCAGACCTCGAAGAGATATTATTATACAGCGATCGGATTCTGGTCTTCTTCTGTGGACAGGTTTGCCCACCGCTCGATGCGGCTGACACAAACCTTGAACAATTAGGCCATTTAATCGGTGGTAAAGGCTGGGATTTCGAGTTAATTGTTGAGGAGAAAGATGAGTCAGGCGCAGACTCGTAGTTTATCCATATTATTTCAGTTGGGTGGTTTGATCCTGGCTTTGTTATTTATTGCTCTTATCCTACTTCTGGTTGATACCAATCCACTGGATGTCTTCCGGCTGATTTGGGAGGGTGCCACGGGAAGCCCGACCCGGTTGGCCAATGTTTTCGTCGTTTGGGTGCCACTCGTGCTGGTTACCTGTGGTTTGCTGGTCACATTTACCGCAGGTTTGTGGAATATTGGCATTGAAGGACAAATTACGCTTGGGGCGATATTTACAACTGGCGTCATTCGTATGTTCCTTGATACACCCGTTCCACCCACGCTTGTGATCGTGCTCTCAATCCTCGCCGGCATGATCGGGGGGGCGATTTGGGCTGCTTTGGCTGGTCTTTTAAAGACCTATGGCGGTGTCAATGAGATTTTTGGGGGTTTGGGATTGAATTTTATTGCGACAGCACTCAATATTGGGTTAATTTTTGGCGCATGGAGTCGCGCAGGCGTGGCTTCGATGAGCGGAACGGAACCTTTCCCGGAGATTTACTGGCTGCCCACCATTAAATCATTTAGTCTAAGCTGGTACTCGATTGTGCTTTCTCTGATTGGTCTGGTCATCATCCTCTTTTTATTACAGGGAACCCATTTTGGGCTGCGTCTTAAAGCGATTGGCAAGGGGCTGCGATCAGCCTATCGTTTGGGAATCCCGACCCGTCGACATATGATGCTCGCCTTTGTCATTTGTGGATTGTTCGCCGGTTTGACGGGAGCCCTGCAGGTGGTCGCTGTCTATCACCGATTGATTCCCTCCATCTCCAGTGGGTATGGCTTTTTAGGCTTAATGGTGGCGATGTTGATCAACTACCAGGCGATTTGGGTTGCTCCAATTGCCCTATTCTTTGCAGCTTTGAATATTGGCAGTATTCAATTGCCAATTGTGCTTAAGATTGACTCAACACTGACAGGTGTGTTGCAGGGCAGCCTGGTTTTGTTCATATTGCTCATGCAAGGCGTTAAGCAACGTGTTTTGGGAAAGAAGTAGGTGCTTGAATGACGGGTGAGGCCATTCTTCTTGGTTTAGCGGGTGTGATTGAGGCTGGCGCGCCGATCGTCATTGCCGTCATTGGTGAAACATTGACCGAACGTGGCGGGGTCATCAACCTTTCCCTGAACGGATTGATTATTTTGTCTGCAATGATGGGCTTTTGGGTGACATTGGAAACCGAAAGCATCCTCCTGGGATTTTTGGCTGGCATGCTGGTTGGTGCGCTGGTATCGGCGATTGTCGCACTCAGCAGCATCACCCTCAAACAGTCTCAGGTCGCTGTCGGTTTCATATTAGCTGTCACCTGCGAGAACCTGGCGTATTTCCTGGGCAACCCCATCATGGGTTCCCAGGCGCCGATTATGTATGCCACCCCGGTCCCTTTCCTAAAGAATCTCCCGATTATTGGTCGGCTGTTATTTCAACATTCGATTGTCACCTATTTGAGCCTGATCTTAATCTTTGTCGCCTGGTTCTGGATTTCAAAAACTCGACCGGGTTTGATGCTGAAGGGGATCGGCGAAAAGCCCGCTGCAGCTTATGTGCGCGGTGCCAATGTGGTTCGGCTACGATATCTCTATACCATCCTGGGTGGTGCTTTGGTCGGCGTAGCAGGGCCGTTGTATACGCTGAGTGTCAAGGCTGGGTGGAAAGGGACCATCTCAGGTTTGGACGGCATTGGATGGATTGTGTTGGCTATCACGATATTTGGCGGTTGGGAACCCATTAGAGGGGCTTTTGGGGCTTATCTTTTTGCCTTTCTGCAGTGGTTAGGCCTGGTTCTGCAATCATCCCTGACCTTTATTCCATCGCAGGTCTTGCAAGTAGCCCCCTTTCCATTGATGATTTTGGCTTTATTATTCGTCAATCTGGGTAACACGGAATGGATGGAAAGAACGCTCGCCGCCTTGCCGGACGCGATCAGGATCCGATTGAAGAAACTGATCCGAGCGACACGATCTCAAGCGCCTGGCGCCCTGGGGACGCCGTTTGAGCGAGAATAGAATTTACTCGGTCAGGATTTTCCCCAATTTTCAGCCTTTTTGATGCGTGCGTTCAGGGGCGGGTGGTTATAAAGTAGAAACACCACCCACGGTTCAGGGTCCACATCGCCCAGATTCTGGTTGGCAAGCCGGATGAATGCCGAGGCAAAGGCCCTAGGTTTTTTTGTGGATTCGAGTGCATAATCATCCGCCATCCCCTCACGCCAGCGCGAAAATGCATTGTCGATTGGCATGATGATCAGCTGGTAGAGGGTGAGTAAGATCATCAACGCTGGTAAACCGGCGGGATCGGCAACACCCGTCAGCCCAAAGGCGTTGATCGCCCAATTCATCGCCAGTGATATGAGATAGAACCCCAAAGCGGTCAACAGCGTGCCAAAGCCAATCAACCAGGCCATATCCTTGTGGACATGATGACCCAATTCGTGAGCCAGGACGATTTCGATTTCATCCGCTGAAAATTCATCAATCAGCGTATCACCGAGGACAATCCGCCGTGTGTTGCCAATACCGGTCAGGAAAGCATTGGCCTGTTTTGAGCGTCGTGACATATCCATTTTGAAAACGCCTTTGACCTTGGTGTTTGCTTTTTCTGCCAGCAGCAATAATCTTTCCGCCAACTCGGCATGCTCTTCGCTGAGGGGTGTGAATTTATTGAATATCGGCATGATCAGAACGGGTGACAGGTTGGTCAACAAGACCGTAAACAATAACATCCCGCCTGTCAACCACAACCACCAGGAATCCCCAGTGACCCGCAGGGCTAAATATACCATTTCGATCAGGAACAAGCCTAAGACTGCACTGATGGCCAGGTTCTTAACCTGGTCAAGGAGCCAATCCTTGAAAGATTGCGTGGAAAGCTCAAAACGGTGTGGCAGGACGAAATCTGCATAATAAGTCAGGGGTAAGTTGAGTAAAAAATAGGTCCCTCCAAAAATCGCAATAAAGGCAGCAACCAATAACCATTCATTGGCGATGAAACCGCCCAGCCAGGTTCGCAAACCGGTTGACCAGCCAGTGACCAACCAAAAGGCGGCAACGACCAGGGAAAAAACCAGGTCGATCAACCAAATCCGGCGCTTGATGCGAGCATAAACTTTGGCTTGTTTTTGTCGTTCTGGATCAAGTGTGGTCATGAGCCTGTTCCTTGAAAAGTCGTTATTATGGGTTGGTGGTTTGCCATCCGGTCTTAATGACTAATTTGATTATAGCATGGTGGCAAATCAGGTTTAATTGTACTGAGAAATTTGTGGCTGTGGAAATCAATTTTATAAATCCATCTGATTATGATTGGTCGGTATGACCGACAGCATGAAAACTCGCCAGGATGGCGTGTGGATGAAATGGCTTGATTTGAATTATCCCTTTTAATACACTCGAGTTTTATTGTGGACGGCGGAAGGATATCTGGTTACAATTGGGGAAAACTTTTCAGCGAATTTTTTGCAAAGGGTTAATATGGAAATTCAACCTGTCAAAAGCCGTCGTGACTTACGGGACTTCATCCAGCTCCCGTATCGATTATACAAGGATGACCCGATCTGGATCCCCCCGTTACGCTCTGAGCAATGGGCGCAGTTTGACCCGGCAAAAAATCCCATGCTGGACCATTGTAAGACCCAACTCTTTCTGCTCAAGGAAGGGAAAAGGGTGATTGGGCGCTGCTCGGCTTTTGTGGATCACCTCGCAGTCGAACACTGGGGGCAACCGATCGGGTTGTTTGGTTCCTTTGAGTGCGTGGCAGAGGAAGACGGCGCGCAGCTCCTCTTGAATGCTGTCAGGGATTGGCTTGTGGCACATGGAATGCGGCTCATGCGCGGTCCCTGGAGTTTTGCCTCCCAGGAGTGGGGGTTGGAAATTGAGGGCGGTATTCGCCCGCCCGTGATCATGGCACCTCACAATCCATCCTATTATGCAGACTTTTTTGAAGCCTTTGGATTGAGGAAGGGCAATGATCTGTTAGCTTACCTGGCGGATGAAAAGGAGGGGTACCGTTTCCCGGAGCGTTACCTGACCCTGACAGACCGCATCCAATCCCGTTATGGCATCACTGTCCGACCGGTGGATCTGGAAAACCTGGAAGCAGATGTGATGACGATTGTGGACCTTTCCAATCAATCCATCTCGGATAACTGGGGCTATTACCCGGTCACCATGGATGAAGCGCGCGCCATGGCACGGGATCTGAAACCGATTGTCAATCCGAAAGTCCTGTTGATCGCAGAGGATGCTGAGGGGACCCCGATCGGTTTTGGGTTGTCATTGCCGGATATCAATACGCTGCTCAAGGGCATGAATGGGCGCCTGTTCCCCTTTGGCTGGCTGAGGATGGTTTTCGGATTGAAGAAGATCCGCCAGTATCGGATGTGGGCGCTGGGTGTGATTCCGGCTTACCAGGGCAAAGGGATCGACACGCTTTTATATAGAGCCACCTATGAAGCACTCAAAGACTTCCAAGTCTCAATGGAGGTTAATTATGTGCTGGAGGATAACGAACGGATGAATAACGCCCTGGTCAAATTGGGAGTGAGGCCGATCCGGCGTTACAGGGTGTATGAAATGCCGATTGGATAAATTTGAATTAAGTGGGGTCTTCCCCCCAGGGTTTATAAAGCTGGTTTGCGATCCCGATCCTGGCGAGCATGCGACCGACGGTGGCGTTGACCAGGTCATCGATGGTTTGGGGATTGTTATAGAACACAGGGATGGGTGGAAAGATGATCGCACCGGATTGGGCAGCCTGGGACATCAAGCGCAGGTGTCCGCTGTGGAGCGGGGTTTCACGCACCGATAGGAGGAGCGGACGACCTTCCTTCAGGCAAACATCCGCCGCTCGCTGGATCAGGTTTTCAGCATAGCTATTAGCAATTCCGGAGAGTGTTTTAATCGAACAGGGGACAACCAGCATGCCCTGAGTGGCGAAGGAGCCAGAGGCGATGGGAGCGCTGAGATCATTCGGTTCGTAGGCGTGGTCTGCAATGGCGATGACGTCTTCAGGCATCATCTTGGTTTCTTCCGTGAGGATACGCGCCCCGACGGGGCTGAGGATCAGGTGCACTTGAAAGCCATGATCTTTTAGGGCTTGCAGGGTACGCAGTCCGTAGATCGCGCCGCTGGCACCGGTGATGGCGAGGATGATGCGTTTGGTCTGGTCCATGCTGAAATTATACTGGTTTTTGAGCTGTGGATTGGACCACTTGGCCGTTTGTAGCATCCACATCTAGGAAAGTGCCCGAGTTCAATTGCGTGAGGTCGATTTGATCCAGACAAGGGATTTCAGCGATGATGCAGCCCACCGCAGTGATGGTTTCACAGGTTTCATTGAGGATTGCGGCTGGTGCATGTCCGTTCTTCTTCAGGCGATAGAGGATGTAGGACCCCACCGTGGAGCCTTTGCCACTGGGGAAAGCCAGGACTTTGCCTGCGATGGATTGCCCTTCCAGGTCGTGTCTGGACTCGGTGATGACCCCTGTCTCAGGATCAACGCCACCATAAAAGGAAATCCCCATGCGGCTGACCAGAGCTTCTCCGCTGGTCCGCCCGGGATAAATGGTGCGACCGGTCAGTGTCATTCCAGCGCCTCCTTGATCACATCATCAAAGGGCAACAGGCGGGTCTTGAAGTTGTTTTTCACAGCAGCATAATAACAGGCTTTGGCGGAATCTGTCGCCAGGACTTTAAAGCGCCCTTTGATGGGGGCAACCACGCAGCAGGTATCCGTGGCGAATTGGGCACCTGACGCCTCGATGATGTGTGTGTAGCCCATGCGATCTGCCATCCCTTTCACCGGTCGCGAGGTGGTGATCCAGAATGTCTTCTTGACCTGTTTGCCCTCGATCAACTGGGCAATGCGCTGGATTTCACGCAGGGAGAGATGCGGGCAGCCCAGGCTGACGAAGTCAACTTCATCAGCGGAGGCAAGCGTCAGATCATTTTTTGCTTGATCCAGGTCGCCCTGGGTGATGACCAGGGTATCTGCGGGGGTTGCAAAGGTATTGGCTTCCACCGTGATATCAGGAATGTGGAAGAGCGCCACGCCACCAAAGGTGGCGATGCTGGCACAAAAGGATTTGAGGTTTTCCAGGCTGGCCTCCCGGATCCCGCTGATCAGGGGCACCCGCAGCCTGGATTGGGATTGGATGCGATCGCCGATCGCCTTTCCCAGCGCACCGAAATCCGGGTTTTCCTGGAGTTGGGCGTTGACCTGCACCTGAAGAGATGGTTGGCGAGCATGATCCAGGTGGAGTCCATAATTGGGCGTGCGCCCGGTCAGGGAAGCTGCCAGGGCTGAGGGACCGCCTTCACGGTTGGTACGGGCACCGAGGGCCGAATTGGCATAGCAGACCGCACTGCTCTCAGCCCAGGCGAGATGTTCGCCAAAGCGGGGCAGGTTGCCAAACAAATAGGGCGTGCAGGAGCAGGTGGTGACAATGTCCATCGCTTCAAAAGCCTCTAAAACCTGGCGCTGATTGACCGCGAATCCCTCATCGATCCCCAAAGCTTGGTAGTTTTCAATGTCCATCCCAGCCGGATTGAGGGTGGTGAGCACCTGCGCTTGACCGCCACCTGCTGCCATTTCAGTCAACCAGGACAGCCCCGCTTCACCCAAATTATCATAGCTGACCCCTGCCACCTGGACGGAGGAGACCGAGATCATGCCTTCCGCGCCATAAATCCGCCCTAAGGCAACCAGGATTTGCATCGCTTTTTGTGTCGCTGGACCAGCTTCCCCAGCCAGAAGGGCTTGTTCTGCTCGTGTGAGGTGCATGGGGATATTGTACTTTATAAGGATGGTGAATGGGGCATGGAGAATGGGGAGAAGTTATCAGGTATTTGGTATTGGGTATTGGGGATTAGGTGATGAGTGGATGGATGGTTGATTAGTCTTCGTGGAGGGGCAGGTCGTTGGCTTGGCGCCAGACGGTATCAATTACCTGTAAAGCGGTCAGGTTACGCATGGGCCAGGCTTGTTTCAAGTTGGCTTTCCGGTCAAAAAAATTCAGCCCGTGCGTCAGGTGAAAGCCATCCTCCAACAAACCGTGGTTCGGGAGAGGTTGAACGGCTGACCAGAAATTCCACAAGGGGATATCGTATTCGTATGCCAGCCTGGCGATGGCTTGATTGATTTGGTGATTCCCCTCCTTATTATCCGCTTTTGTGGCGAGGATGGGGATCGCACCGTGGTCAATCACCCTTTCAATGATCAGGCGCATGTATTTTTCATAGTTTTCTATCTTGTTTTCCCTCCCCCACGATTCCTCCATACTGATTAATACGATGCTGGGGTTGTTCAACCGCAACTCACAATCGAGGGGGGATTCATTCTTTTGGCAACATTCTTCATCCACCCAGGTTTTGGAGAGCACCGATGCGACATTCATCCCCCCTTTGACGGCGATGCTTGCGCGGGAAAAGGAGCCGCTGAACTGGTCAATGGCTTCCTGTAAATAGTCATAATCTGGTCCTAGCCGGTATTGGTCGGGGTCGTCGAAGATGGCCAGGAAATAGGTGGTGATGTTCTGGCAGTCGCCGACCTTTGAGAATTGATCGGGTTGGTTGCCTGATTCTATACCGCTGGTATAAATGGCTTTCGCATAGGAAGAGAGGGTGGGGACCACCGGCCAGTTTTGCCAATCAGCAGGATTTAAGCGCAGGTCCGGTGTGGGCGTAACGGTTTGTGCTGGTATTTGTATGGGTGCGTTTGTTTCTTCCCCTGATTGAGTGAGACCAGGTATATTTGTCTCTATAGGATCTAGCAGGTTGGATGTTTGCTCGGTTTTGGTGGTTTTGGCAGGTAAGGGGGACGATCCGGGATTGGCAATGGTAATGATGGATTCACAGGCTGAAAGCAAAACACTGATCACGATCATGGCTATCAAGAGCATAAAGGTGTGTTTTGTTTTCATAATATAAAAGTCAAATCACTATCGATAATTTTCAAGTGCTATCGAGATTGATCAATAAATTCTCCAAGGTTAACGGGAGGGAAAGGGACTTTGGCGAAGGTTTTCCCACTTCCTTTTAAAGGTGCTGTAAGGTCAAAGCCAACCTTGCAGGTTTCATAGGATTTTGCTTCTGCGCTGGGGTCCAGGGAGGACCCGCGTTCACGACCCAGCATCACCAAATCACGGTCAGCCTGGAAGCGGGTGGCCATTGCCCATTCAACGGATAAGGGATCATAGATATCGATGTCCTCGTCGACAACAAAAATATGTTTGCAGGAACGATGTCCCTGCGCCGCTGCCAGGATAGCCTGTCGCCCATCATCCTCTTTTTCTTTGCGAATTTGGATAATCGCGTGGAGCCAGGAACAACCGCCGGGGTTGATATGCACATCCAGACACTTCACCACTTTGTTCACTTCACGAAAGATGGTGGGTTCCCGGGGCATCCCCATCAGGAGCTTGTGCTCCAGTCCACCGGGCAGCAACGCGTGCCAGGTCGGGTTTTCCCTGTGGGTGATGCAGTTAACCTCCAAGACAGGCTCCTGACGGATGATATCTTGTGTCTCGGTCAGGTCCACAAAGGGTCCCTCTGCATGGCGGCGATCACGAAAGATCCTACCTTCGATCACAAATTCTGCTTCTGCCGGGATCATCAGGTCGGATGTGATTGCCCTGACCACCTCGAATGGTTCGAGGGCGTTGGCGATTTCAAGTTCATCGAGGCCAATCTCCACCGAGGTGGCAGCCGCCACCAGGATATGGGGTGCGACTCCTACGCAAATTGCCACGTCCACAGCCCCAAGTTCCTCTAAGAAGGTGTCAAAATGGCGGGTTTTAACCACCCGTACCGCCATCTCCCTTTTAGAAAACTGCATACAGCGGTGAAAATCCATATTTTGGCCATATTTTGGATGTCGGGCGATCATCACGCCAGAGGTGATGTAATTGCCGCCGTCCTCCTCACAGTGAAAGAGGATGGGGAGGTCGTCCAGATCCGGATCGTTAATGATCACAGATTGACAGGGTCCATCTTCGGCAATTCTGGGTCGGCGATGACTTTCAATGGCTTGACTGAGAGTCGGGATGATCTCCTGCACCGGGATGCCCAGGTATTTGGCAAAGGTTTCCTTGGTGCAAAATAAGTTCCCCATCACCGGAAAATTCGATTCCAAGACCTTTTGAAACCTCACCGATTTCGGTTCCAAGGCTTTTAAGATGCCTGCAACCTGAAGATGTTTTGAGACGGGTTTGTTAATTTCGACAAAGGCTCCGTGCTGACGGATCTTACTTAAATACGCTCTCAGGGACATAGATGCACTTTCACTGGTGATTTTCTCTGAATTATAGCAGGAAAGCAGAACCGGATAGTAACTTTATCCGAGTTGCAATGCTGGTATGACTCTTGCAATCATTATTCACAACAATGTGGCATGAAATCATTGCGTTATCAATTATCTTGTCCTGGACAGGAGTAGGTTATGAATAATAATAATTGGGCATTACGTTTTGGAACCTTTTTTATGATCGTTTTGATCGTTTTGATGCTGTGGTCAAATGTCGTTCTCATACCGGGCGGCGAGAATCATGGTGTCCCACTGATGGAGACGGAGTCCTTTTCGGAATTTGAAGAATCAGAGCGCATCAATCTATGGGCTCAATTAAAAGAGCGATTTGACCTCAATAAACTCTATGAACGCCCATGGGTCCAAAATTGTCTGGATAATTATCTACAGTTAATTGGCAATGCCAGGGACTCGCAGGCACGGGCACACCTGTTTGTGGAAACGATGGAAGAAGGAATCAGAGCTTTTTGGATGACCACATCCATTTACTTTGAACCCGTACCCAACTAATATCTCAGTGGGAGATTGATTTTTACACGCGTTGCGGTGGTATCAAGCGATTGATTGACCCTTTTCATGATAAGACCTTTGGCTGTACCATTCCCCTAAAAATTCATTGATCGGGATATCCTCGGTATAATCAACATAATGAGGACGTCCAGACTTTATTCTGTGGTCACGCTTTATGATTGCATGCAGGATCCAGCCACTTTTGCCTGGCTGGTCCAGTGTGATATTCCCTTGCCTGGCGAAGTTCCGCCCGGGCGTTACCCAGCGCCAGCTGTCATTCAAAGGGTGATCGACGCGCTTTCAGGTCTTCGTACAAATTATGTCATTGGGCGAGCTGTTTGGGAAGTGACGGTGATCAGCCGTAAAGATGTCGTTTGGGCCACCCTGGCTGTCAGTGACTATTCTGGCGATCCCGAGATACCGCATCGATTTTATTTTGCTGCTGGATGGGATGAGATGATCCTCACCCTCACCTCCGAGCTGGTCAGCTACTGTGGTCCCCTGGTATTGTTGCATGAATCGGGGCTGCCGCCGCAAGTGGTGATGTGAAACAGCACTAATTAATGTCAGAAAATTCAGATGTGATATTGTCCAGCCGATCTATCGGCGGGAGAACTTATAGGCATCAAGGGTGCGCTGTCGGGCGAACTTATGATCCACGATTCTTTCTGGATAATCTATGCCGAGCTGGAAATTGAAGGATTTTGCCTCCTTTTCACTCATTTCCCAGGGTTCATGGCGAAATTTAGCCGGTAATTCCCTCAGTTCAGGCACCCATTTTGCGATATAGTCCCCATTGGGATCATATTTTTGGCCTTGAAGGACGGGATTGAAGATGCGGAAGTAGGGGGCGGCATCGGTGCCTGTCCCAGCCGTCCATTGCCATCCGCCATTGTTGGCAGCCGGGTCACCATCGACCAGATTCTTCATGAACCAGTCCTCGCCGGTCTGCCAGTTGATTAACAAGTCTTTGGTCAGGAAAGAGGCGGCGATCATCCGCCCACGATTATGCATCCAGCCCGTTTCTAAGAGCTGGCGCATGCAGGCGTCCACGATCGGGTAACCCGTCAGCCCTTGCTGCCAGGCTTGAAGGTCATGTGGTGCCTGGCGCCAAGGGATGTTTTGATAGTCCTCACGAAATGGCCCGCCTATCACATGGGGGAAGTGGAACAGGATGGCGGTGTAGAATTCACGCCAAACGAGTTCATCCATCCAGGTTCGAATTTCCGTTCGTTCCTGTTCGTCGGTTGTTTGGAGCAAGGCGAGATGTGCGCTTGCGAAGGCTTCGTGGGCGGAGATCAATCCAAATTTAAAATACGGCGAAAGGCAAGATGTGCCAACTAAATCCATCCGGTCCCGTAAGCTC
>CAZWDG010000018.1:0-12664 GCA_964633075.1 uncultured Candidatus Brevefilum sp. | reverse complement strand
CTACGATGTAGTGCAGTTCTATTATAGTGTGATTTTACGCAATTTCTCCCCTATTGGTGTGGTGAGTTTACTCTATATGACATGGAAACGCTTGAGAACACTTTCTAGGGGCTTTAAAAAATCTTCAAGAATCAAATCGGCTGACTTGAGTTTGGTTGGGGGAAGGTTGGTCGTAACGGCAATACAGGTCATACCTGCATTTTTAGCCGCTTCTACCCCTGGTTGTGAGTCTTCAATCACCCAGCAGTTCTCTGGCGGTCGCCCTAATGCCTGGGCAGCTTTGAGAAAAACATCTGGTTCTGGTTTTGCGGGCAAGTGTTCCCCGGAGACGATTTGGTCAAAATACTCAGTCAAGTTGAAATTGACTAACAGGGATTGGATATTTTCCATTGGGGCTGAGGAGGCAAGCCCCTGGGGCAGGTTAAAGGATCTGGCATCGGTAAGCCAGTTGATCACTCCTGGGACCAGCCTTGTTGCCTGAGGGGCTAATTTCCGAAAGTAAGCTTCCTTGATTTTTACGATGTCTTCGAAAAGCTCAGGATCCGGGTCAAATCCCAGCAGTAAAGTGATAGTGGCGTGATTGTTTCGCCCAAAGGTGGCATCAAAATCTTCCTGTGAAAAATCAAAACCAAATTGATTGAGCGTATATTTCCATGTTTGATAATGACATGCTTTTGAATCAAAAATGGTGCCGTCCATATCCCACAGGATTGCTGGATTTTGAGGGTTCAAAGTTGTTCTCCTTGATACAGGAATTGTATTATACCGCCAGTGAGGGATGTTTTCTTTTTGATGGTTTGGTGATAACATTCTCAAATCGTTACTACTCAGGTAATCCTGCTGTTGAAGAGTCCCATGCAGGTTGAGCAGTTAATTAAAATCAATAATTTTCCCCGTAAGTGGTCTATGGTATACTAGCCGCTATAAATCATAAAAGGACTAACAGATGAAAGAAGCACTCAGTATCAGTATTGGCTCTTCAAGCCGGGATAAATCCGTGGTTATCAATCTCCTTGGTGAAGAAGTCCACATTCAACGGATCGGTACAGATGGGGATATGAAAGCTGCGCGGCGTCTATTCCGTGAACGGGATGGTGAGGTACAGGCCTTTGGTGTGGGGGGAACAGATTTAGGCTTATTTATTGCTGAGAAATGGTATCCGCTCCACTCCGTATTACCTTTAGTGCAGGACGTCCAAAAGACACCTGTTGTCGATGGATGTGGGCTAAAAAACACACTCGAGGTGCAGGTTGCGAAAGTGTTAGAGGATGAAATCCGACCCTACCTGGATCAAATTGGCAGAAAAGCGTTGGTGATGACAGCGGTGGACCGCTATGGGCTTTTACGCGCTTTTGTCGATGCTGGTTATGAATGTATTTTCGGAGACGCACTGTATTCTTTGGGCTGGCCATTGCCCATCCGCCAGGAAAGCGGTGTCAAACTCCTGGCCGCGTTATTAATCCCGATTGTGAGCCGATTGCCCTTTAAATGGGTTTATCCTGTGGGTGAAAAGCAATTGGAACGTAATCCAAAATTCGTCTGGGCTTTTGATTGGGCAAGTGTGATTGCAGGTGATTGTCACTATATCACCCGATTTATGCCTGATCACCTGGAAGGTAAGGTGATTGTCACCAACACGACCACCCCGGTGGATGTGGACCTCTTTCGTCAGGCTGGTGTGAAATATTTGCTCACCACGACGCCGGTTTATGATGGACGTTCATTTGGGACCAATATGATGGAAGCAGGTTTGCTGGCAGCGATTGGGTATACACAAAAAGTGGACTATCGCCATCATCGCCCTTATTTTGCATTGATGGCAGAACTTGTCAAAAAAGCAGATTTTAAACCACAACTTCAGGTGCTAAATTGATCAAAATGGATGCTGTCTTACTCTCAGGTGGTATCATGCCCCTGGAAGACCCGTTGTATAACGAGGGGCGGGAAGGACATCGCAGCCTGATTGACATTCATGGGAAACCCATGGTGCAATGGGTGCTGGATGCTTTGAACCGCTCGGATTCGGTTGGTGATGTGTATGTCATGGGCCTAGGGCCTGGGTATGGTTTGGAGGCAATTAAACCGATTCATTTTCTTGCGGATGAGGGTGGCTTATTTGAGAATATTCGCTCTGGTATATTCCAGGCAACACAGGAGCATCCCTCACAGTCCAAGGTGTTATTAGTTTCTTCAGATATTCCCACGCTGCAGCCTGAAATGGTGGATTGGCTGGTCGCACAGGTGGTTGAAGATCCCACCAAAATGTTGTATTACAACGTTATTCCCCAAGCCGTGATGGAAGCAAGGTTTCCTGACTCAAGGAGATCCTATGTCCGATTTAAAGATATCGCCGTTTGCGGTGGGGATATGAATGTGGTCGATCGACAACTGTATAGCGTGGAAAGCCCACTTTGGAAGCGATTGTCTGAGGCAAGAAAACATCCCATCAAACAGATGGGCCTTTTGGGAATGGATAATTTGATCTTAATCGGCTTGCGAACCCTCACCCTCGAGGTTACCGTCCGCAGGATATGTAAGCGATTAAATATCGCTGCAAAAGCATTGATTAGCCCATACGCTGAGGTGGGCATGGATGCGGATAAACCCTCGCAGTTGGAGATCTTAAGGCGTGACCTGGAGGGGCGGCTGTGAAGCAATGGCTGCGCCAATTGCTGAAGTTGGATGCGCGTTTATCTAAAGCGCTCTATGTTTCAGAAGAAAAGAAATTACTCTCTCTTGTTCTAAAAATATTTGCACACTCAGGGGATTCCTGGTTCTGGCTGGCAGGCTTGTTGCTTGTGTGGCTCTTCGGGGGAGGTGAATGGTGGTCACGAGCCCTTTTTCTGGCTGTGGGATTGGTCATCATGGCTTGTGCTGTGATCCTGCTCAAGTTTTCCATCCGCCGACCGCGACCAGAGGGGGAATGGGGGCAAATATATCGCATCACAGATCCGCACTCATTTCCCTCCGGTCATGCCGCGCGTTCAGTCGCTTTGGCAGTGATGGGAGTAGCCATCGGTCCACCCTGGTTTGGATTGGCACTGGTGATTTGGGCACCGTGGGTGGGGCTGGCGCGAGTTGCACTGGGAATACATTATTTATCGGACGTGTTGGCAGGGTGGCTTGTGGGGGGTGTCATGGGTCTGATTGCCCTGGCTGTGAGGCCGCTGGCAATCCGGGTGCTGGGCTTCTTGGCGTGAATGGGGGGGGAAATTGGTATTTGGTATTAGGGAGTAGGTATTTGGTATTTACTACTAGGGATTCGGCATTGGAGGTTGCGTCCGGCGGTTGATTTCGAGCAGGCGGTGATATTGCCAACTGCGTTCTTTTATGACGGCATTCGGGGCAATTTCAGGGGAAGACGCCCGATGCACCGCCTGTAAGGCATAATTGGCTGCCGCGATGGCGTGGTCGCGCACATGGGCTGTTGCCACAGCCTGACCTGCGGCACGAGCAGCTGAACGTGCTGGCGTGTCCTCTCCCACCTCTCGCGCGGCAGCATGCGACGCAAGGGAGGCCCCACGAATCACGCTCATCTTAAACACACCGGTGTTGATCCATGTTTGCAGCGTCTCAAGCGCCTCTCGGGGACGAGGGTCTTCTGGAAATTGGGTTGTAAAAAAAGGAAGGACGCGTTCCACACAATCAATGGCCCAGGTCGCAAGACCCTTGTGGTCCGTCTCCTTCACGAGAGTGATCAATGCTTCATCTTTGTATAAAAGAGAAAATTTAGGCTTTTTCATCTTTATGATCAATTCTCTCAAGTCGATGATCTTCTGACCTCATTCAGGGCTCCTTAATCATTCTTTTCGTGCCCAATTTATTCCAGGATGGATTAAAGGTCTTTGATCATATAATACTCACCCAGGGTGAAACCCCTGTTCGCATAATAAGCACGAGTGCCAACAGCTGCGATCACAGCCAAGCGCTTGAAGCCATGGGCTTTGGTGATCTTCTCGGCTTGTTCAATCAACTGGGTCCCTAAACCGCTGTGCTGGGCGATACCGGATTGTTCTTCACCTACTTCAAGCGATTGCCCGTACACATGCACCTCGCGGATAATCGCTGCATCTTCCAGTTCAGCCAAAGATGTCAGGGAGGTATCCTCAGGAAGTGACAGGCGCAGGAAACCGGCCAGTTTATCATCGGGTGTGTCAAAGGAAAGAAAATGCTCTTCAGCATAAGCTGGATGGTAAACCAGATCATTTAGGATCACGGTATGTGGCGTCACCTTCTTCGTGCGAATCTCTCGGCAGCGGATGCATTCACACCGGGTGCCACGCTGCGCCATTTCCCGCTGAATATCCTGACGCAGGCTGGTATTTTTATTCCCCGCCACAACATAGGTTGAAGGGATATCACGGATGATGCGGTTGATCCGACTGTAACGGGGGACGACGGTTTTAAGATCGGCAATCAAATGGCGCAAAGTCGTTTCGGTATAAGGCTGATAAGCCCCCTGTCGCCAGAGGTTATAAAGCTCTGTATTCTCTAACAGCTGACAGGGATAGATCTTGAGTTCATCCGGGCAGTAGGTTCCCGCTTCCCATAAGCGTTCAAAATCCTTTCGGTCGGATTTTGGCGTAGCGCCGAGTAAATTAGGCATCCAATGCAGGACGATTTTAAAACCGCCTGCGCGCAAGAGGGATGTGGCTTTCAACGTTTCCCGGGTGGTATGGCCGCGCTGGTTAAGTTCTAGAATGTGGTCATCCAGGCTTTGCGCACCCATTTGGACCTTGGTCACACCCAGGAAGCGATACCATTTTAGTGTTTCTGGTGTTAACTGGTCAGGACGGGTTTCAATCACTAATCCCACATTGCGGTGATCTGCCAGGACGTTGCGCGCTTGGGCTTCAGGAAGTGATTCAAAGCCTGGTTCATCATCGGGGTTGACCCCGTTCATCGCATCAAAACAGCGCCGGATAAACCATTCCTGGTACTCACGCGGGTAGGCATCGAAACTGCCACCCAGGATTAATAGTTCGATCTTGTCGGTAGGATGCCCCACCGCTCTTAAAGCTTTTATGCGGTTGTAAACCTGTGCATAAGGGTCAAAGCCAAACTGCAACCCACGTTTGGCACCTGGCTCTTCACTGAGATAGCTTTTGGGCATTTGTGCTTCCTGGGGGCAGAAGATGCACTTTCCTGGACAGGGATGATTGCGCGTCAGGACAGTGACGGTGGTGACACCCGAAAGGGTGCGGGTCGGTTTCATCCGGATCTTGGACAATAAAGTTTCATCTTCCTCCCACTGACCGCTCTCAACCATCTGATAATAAACTGCTACCATGGCATGTTTGGGAATAAACCCGGCGCCATCCGGCCTGAGATGCGCTCGTTGGGCGGCATTCAGGTCCACGCCAGCCTTGAGGTCCTGTAAAATTGCCAGCGCCTGTGATTTATCCGCTTCGCTGTAAGCTCTTCTTTTCAGCCAAGTCTCAGCTTTCATATCTATGAATTTTACCCATTAATCAACATCACGGAACAATGTGACGGGAAAGACTTTACAAAGATTTTACAAGTTGCCAATAGATTTCTAATAATTTGATAGTATTCTGAAGGAAAGATGATAGAAAAAGAAAGAGGTGAATTAAAATGAAAGGATCTTGGAACGTCGGACGCATAGCAGGGATTGATCTCAAGATTCATCTAACCTTTGTCTTGTTGCTGGTTTGGGTGGGTGTTTCTACCATGCTCTCTGGCGGAACGGTCGGAGCTGTCTTGGGCGAATTGTTATTCATCCTGGCTTTGTTTTTAAGTGTCGTTTTACATGAATTTGGTCACGCGATAGCAGCAAAAAGATTTGGGATTGCCACGAAGGATATTCTCTTGCTGCCGATTGGCGGTGTAGCCAGGCTTGAGCAAATGCCTGAAGATCCCAAGCAAGAATTGGTGGTGGCAGCCGCAGGACCGATTGTGAATGTCCTGATTGGAGGTCTCTTGTTTGCGGGCTTATTGGTTTTTGGTGGTTTTTCACAGCCTATCAACATCTCCACCCTAATGGATAATTTTTGGCTGCGCTTGTTAACCGTAAACCTTACACTGGTGCTCTTCAATTTGGTCCCGGCCTTTCCCATGGATGGTGGACGAGTCTTGCGAGCCATCTTGGCTTCACGTATGAATTATGTGAAGGCAACCCGAACAGCTGCAAATATCGGTCGTGGATTTGCCGTGCTGATGGGCATTGCGGGATTTTTCTGGAATCCCTGGCTGATATTGACGGCGATTTTCATTTGGTCAGGCGCGGGGTCTGAGGCACAGGCTGTTGAGGTCAAAGAAGGCGTGAAAGGATTAACAGCACGCGATGCGATGATTTCACAATTCTACCAGGTAGAAGCCAACCAACCGCTGGACGGAGTTTTTCAACTGGCCATGGAAACGGGACAGCAGAATATCCCAGTCCTTTCCAATGGGCATTTTCTCGGTATTATCCGGCGTCAGGATCTGCTCGATGGCTTGAATCGGTTGGGTAACCGTGCCCCAGCCTATGGTGCCATCGGTATAGAACCCAAAGGGATTGACCCCGAGATGCCACTAAAGGATGTGCTCCCTAAATTTGCGCAAAGCCGGGTACAGCCTGTCATCGAAGATGGGAAACTGATCGGATTAGTGACACCTGAAAGCGTGCAGCAACGCATGTGGTTGAATCAGAGGTTGAGAAAGAATTCCAGCTATTCTCCTCAGGAGAAAAAAGATATCGCCTGAAATGGATCTTCTGATCCAATAATCACGACGGCAAGTAGACTGCTTCCAGTCTTGGGGGCAGTCTTTTTCAACTCATGGGAGATTTGGCTTACCAGTCAACTGGCATATTTGCGATGTCATTCGTGATGTTTTATACTTAGCATCATGGATCTCAGTGTTCAATCTCAGTTGTTAAAATTAAACCAAGACTTTTATGAACGGTTTGCAACCTCCTTCAGTGCAACACGTCATCAGGAACAGCCCGGCGTACGCCGCCTGACGCAACGCATTTTGAAGTCAAGATCAGTTCTGGATATCGGTTGTGGCAATGGCACTTTTGGTCGAGCGTTAAGCAAGAAAGGCTTTTCTGGACATTATGTGGGAGTGGATATGAGCCAAAACTTGCTTGGACAGGCAAAAGAAATGACAGGCAAGCCCCCTTTGGGCGATTTTCAGTTTCAATTGGTCAATCTATCGGAGAGGGGTTGGCATCGACAAATTCAGCATGGACCTTTTGATTGGATCACTTGTTTTGCAGTTCTTCATCATCTCCCCGGTGCAGAATTTCGCCAACGAGCGGTCAATGCTTTTTCAAAATTGATCTCGCAGGGCAGTTATATTGCTGTGTCCGTCTGGCAATGGCAAAACAGCCCTCGGCTCAGAAAACGTGTTGTGCCCTGGTCAACCCTGGGGTTGAGCCAGGACGATCTTGATGAGGGGGATGTGCTTCTGGATTGGCGAGCGGGAGAGTGCCCTGGTTTGCGTTATGTGCACACCTTTGATGAGGATCGTCTGACAGCGTTGGCTCGCCGCGCTGGTTTCCGGGTTCGCGAGACTTTCTTGTCTGACGGGAAAACGGGTAATCTGGCGCTTTATCAGGTCTGGCAACTGGAAAATTAAAAAGAAGTGCTGGTGAGACAGTTGTTTCACCAGCATGTAAATTTATGATCCTATGGTGTAAAGCTTTAACCCAGAGCGACATCCAAAAACATCATCACTGCGAAACCAAGCATCACACCAATTGTGGGCACATCGGAATGTCCCTCGCATTTCGATTCTGGGATTAATTCCTCTGCCACGACATAGATCATAGCGCCGGCGGCAAAAGCCAGCGCATATGGCAAAATCGGGCGCATCAAGAGTGTGGCAAATGCCCCGATCAATCCCGCCACCGGTTCGACCATTCCGGAAAATTGTCCGTAGTAAAAGGCTTTACCTGCTTTCCAGCCTTCACGTCGCAGCGGGGCGGATACAGCTAAACCCTCTGGAAAGTTCTGGATGCCGATTCCAATTGCAAGTGCAATTGCTGAAGCGACATCTGCGCCTTGAATGCCGGCTGCAGCCGCGCCAAAGGCCACACCTACTGCCAATCCCTCTGGAATGTTGTGCAGTGTAATGGCTGTGATCAACAACACACTGCGCTGCCAGGAACTTTTCGGCCCCTCTGGGTCGGTTTGGCTCATGTGCAGGTGCGGTAAAAGCTTATCGACGGTAAACAAGAAAACGCCGCCTAATATGAAACCTACTGAAGCTGGGAACCATCCCGGAACAGCCATGTCATGGGAGAGTTCAATCGCAGGTGCTAAAAGCGACCAGTAGCTGGCGGCGATCATCACACCAGATGCGAAGCCGAGCATACCGTTTAATAATTTTCTGCTGACCTCTTTTGTTAAGAAAACTGCTGCGGATCCCAAAGCGGTCACAGCCCAGGTGAAAAGAGTGCCGATTAAGGCCTGAATAATGGGGGAATATTGTTCAACAAATGCGACCATGTGTCACCTCCATATCGTAAATTATAACCAAATTGTAACTATTCAGCCTGCATAGGAATTGGGTGGTGGGGTTTGTCGGCGGAGCCGACAAACCCCACCACCCACTCTTCAACAGCAGGATTACCTGAGTAGCCACACCAAATCTATTAGATTGTAACACAAAATTAGTTACAAGTAAATATAAATTTATTAATGACTAATTTCATTGTCTACTACTACAGGGGTAAAATTATCTTATGATTGACGAACGAGCGACAAAAGCAATGATTTGCCAAGCCATCCAATATCGGCGTGGATTAAGCGAAGATCTGAGCGCCTATCGCTTATTTAATGGCTTTTATGAGGGTTTGCCTGGATTGACGCTTGACCGTTATGGTGAGACCCTGGTGATCTTTGATCATAACGACCCTGCCGCTTTAGATAATATTCTTCCAAGTATTTCCGGATGGGTCATGGAGGATGTCAAGGGATTGGAATCGGTCTTGCTGAAACGGCGCCAAGATCAGGATGATAAATTGTGTAAAGGAATCCTCCTTCACGGTACAACAGTTGCTCATCTCATCAGTGAAAATAAGATTGCTTATGCTGTTGACCTGCGGATGAATCAGGATGCAAGTTTTTATTTAGATACACGTAACTTGCGCGATTGGTTGCAGAAGCATTTATTGGGGAAAAGTGTGCTAAACACCTTTGCCTATACCGGCAGCCTGGGTGTGGCAGCCGGGGTGGGCGGTGCCAGCGCAGTTATCCAGACAGATATCAATCAGACCTTTTTAAAGGTCGCCCAGTGCTCATGGGCTTTGAATCATTTACCATCCGAAAAATGTGACATCATTGCAGGGGATTTCTTCCGAGTGATGGGTCATTTACGGCATCAAGAGCGCCTTTTTGATTGCGTGATCCTCGATCCGCCCTTTTTTTCCTCGACTGAAGCTGGCAGGGTTGATTTACAGCATGAGATGTCACGCCTGGTCAATAAAGTCCGCCCCCTGGTAGCCCATGAAGGCTGGCTGGTGGTGATCAATAATGCTTTATTTTACTCCGGTGCAGATTTCATCTCGGAGTTGGATGCGCTCTGTCAGAGTCAGTATCTTGAAATGGAAGGATTGATCCCTGTGCCCATGGATGTAACCGGTTATCCAGAAACAGTTGTATCCTCTCCACCGGTGAGTCCTGAGCCTTTTAACCATTCGACAAAAATAGCCGTATTGAAGGTCTTTCGCAAAGATGGGAGAAAATAAAGAACTAACAGACATTGTGGTTCGAGAAAACCTGATTTACAAATAGAGGGATTTGATTAGATTGTCTGGCTGGGGGTAGGGGCGAAGCTTTTAATTCATGCCTCTGGCTTTAGAATAGCACCTTCCCATGCTGGCAGTGTCCACTTCCGTAGAAAACCTTCCTCAACAAGAGCACCTTCACCACCCAACAGGTCTTCGAGGTGAATTCCATCGTTGAGATGTGATGCAACAGGTATATTAACCTCCCAATCAGAATCACTCGCGTTGAAGAGCACGATCAGGGTTTGATCTTCCAATTGACGTAGAACAGCCAGATGCCTGCCTACGGCATAAAGAATGCCATACTCCCCCGTCCGAAGTGCGGGATGTGCTAAGCGAATATGGGCATAGGTTTTAATCGTCTTGCGCAGGTCATGATCCCATTGTGCCTCATCCCAGGGGAATGATTCCCGGTTTTCAGGATCTCGTCCACCCATCATCCCAATTTCATTTCCGTAATAAATGCACGGCGCACCGGGGTAAGTCATTTGGAATAAAGTCGCCAACCTGAAGACGTTTTTGTTCCCACTTACCATCGATAGAAAGCGGGGCATATCATGGCTGTCCATCAAGTTAAGTTGGGCAAGTGCGTTTTGGCGCGGGTACATCGCCAGCAATTCCTTGGTGCGTTTGGCAAACCCTGCTGCATCCAATGGGGGCACATCGTGAAATCCCATGATGCCTGAGACCATCGTCTCATCCCGGTTACCATCGCCAAAGAACCCAACACAGGCGGCTGTAAATTGATAATTCATCACGCCGTCAAACATGTCTCCCTGCAACCAATCCTGTGCCTCAGAAGGGATCTCACCCACCAGGTAAGCATCACTGTTGGGCAACTTCGTGGCGATGCGGAATTGCCGCCAGAATGACTCGTCGTTGATTTCAAAAGGGACATCCAGGCGCCAGCCATCGATACCTTGATCGATCCAATGCCGGGCAACTTCAAAGAGGAATTTTCGCACCTGGGGGTTGTCGGTGTTGAATTGTGGTAAAGCCGGCAGGTTCCACCAACAGGAATAATTCGGTTTTCCCTGGTAGGCGTTCATCGGGAAACCGTAAACCCTGAACCAATCCAGGTAAGGAGATTTTTCGCCGTTTTCGAGGATGTGATTGAATTGAAAAAAACCGCGACTGGCATGGTTGAAGACGCCATCGAGCACAATGCGTATGTTTCGACGGTGCGCTTCTTGCAAGAGGTTGAAGAAGACCTTATCCCCTCCGAGTAGGGGATCAATGTGATAATAGTCATAGGGATGATAGCGGTGGTTAGCAGCTGACATAAAAATCGGGTTGAAATAAATTGCGTTAATCCCTAAGTCCTGCAGGTAATCCAATTTTTCATAAACACCCTGTAAGTCACCGCCTTTAAATCCGTAACGCGTTGCAGGTGAATCCCAAGGTTCGATATGGGTAGGTTTTTCAAGCATTTTTGATTTGGCAAAACGATCAGGAAAAATTTGGTAGAAAATGGCGTTTTTAACCCAGTCGGGGGTGTGTGTCATCTCAGGCATGTGGATGTTCAATCTCCTCTATAATGAAACGTGTCATGATGATTTTACCATTGAAGAGCACCTTTAATACTGGGTTATTGACCCTGGCAGGATGCAGGGGAGGGCAGATAAGTCTTGGATACAAGGCTCCCATTTTTCAACCATCCCAAGTAAATTTCCTGGTTGTTGACAAAGGCAGTGGTCAAAGATATGCTTAAGAATGGGAATGGTAAGGTCCTGGTGGGCTTCCCGGTCTTCAACACCGGTGTCGGGTCGCGTTGCGAGCCGAGGTGGGTTCGACTCCCATCCGTTCCCGTAAATCATTTAAATGGATCATTAACAGCTCGCTGCACTGGACATTAGGTGCATGCCATCATTTTTCTCCATATTCCATTTCTGTTATAAGCCCCGACCTCTTTCGCCATTTTTTGGAATGGTATAGAACTTGCAGATTCATGATTCAGAGAGGAGCGGATGATGAAACGACGATATTTAATCCTGGCTGCATCCTTGCTTGGTCTCCTGGTTTCAGGTTGTGTGATCTTTCCTTATGCCTCCGATACCCAGATTAACCTGACCCAGGTGATCGCGACCTCAACCTCAACGGTAGAACCGACTTCAACCAAGGCAATTTCCACAGCAACTCTGGGTACGGTTTTTTCCCCTACACCCACCGATTTGCCAGAGATGCCAACAGTCACACCAACGGCGCTTAGTTTAGCATTCGTACTGCAGGAGGGAAATCCGCTTTACCTGCCGAATTTTACACATCCTGATGCCGGATGCGCGTGGCTGGGCCTTGCTGGTCAGGTCTTTGATGCGCAGGGGAATGAACTGCTCGATTTAACCATCCTAGCAGGCGATATTCAAAATGCTTCGGAAGATCCAATCTGTGTGAAAACCGGGACGGCTTTAGCTTATGGATTGGGCGGGTATGAGATTCAACTTTCAGCAACACCGGTGGCGTCATCTGAGAGATTTTGGATCCAGGTGTATGACCCAAACGGATTACCTTTGACAGATAAGATATTTTTTACTACCTTTGAGGATTGCAACCAAAATTTGGTATTGATAAATTTAATTTCGGTTGACAACAACAGATCGACAGGAAAATCGGAGCTTATGTCGACGCCGATACTGGAAGCTTATCCTTAGCGGCGAGTTCCCTGCGAGCTATCAGCCCACCAGCCGAGATCAAGCCTGTCATCAACCACTGGTAGGGCATGGCAAAGGAGTCCATGCTCAGGCTTTCGAATAAATACGCCAGCAAGAACAATTGCCCAGCCAACCCCAAGATTCTCAAGATTTTAGAATCGCTCTTCCTGGTCAAACCAGCACTTCGCCATAACAGGTACAGCCATGCCAGGAAAAGTGCAAGCCCAATAAAACCTGTTTCAGCCAGCAATCGTGTCCACATATTTTTCGTGTTAGCCAG